>JALSMD010000030.1 GCA_026987855.1 Candidatus Falkowiibacteriota bacterium
AGATACCAGCACATATTGTATACAGGTTTCTTTAGAAAAGGATAACAGCATTGTCTTTATGTGCAAAAATGGTTCTTGTTATGAAGGTAGTGGTTGTCCATAGTTTTTTGTCATAAATATTATAAAACATAAAAGCAACCCCGAGAGGGTTGCTTTTATGTTTTACAGAGTAGCCTTATTTTGATATTATAAAAATATAAAATATTTTAAATCAAACCAACCATGATTTTAAGATTAAATAAAATTTTAGATTTCTTTATTTATCTTTTTAGTTTGTTAATAGTTTTTCTTGTTCCTTTATTTTTTCCTTATTTTTTTATTACAAATAATCTATTTGAATTAACTAAGTTTATTTTATTTAAAATATTGGTTCTTTTGTGGATTTTGGTTTTTTTTGTAAAACTAGTTATAGATAATAATTTTCGCAACCAAAAATTACAAATATTAAAAAAAATATATTTTAGGAATAAATTAGAGATTATAATTTTTTCTTTATTTGTTTTGTCTTTGATTCTATCTAGTATTTTGGCGTTATATAAAAATTTAAGTGTTTATGGCTTATATGATCGCCAATTTGGTTTAGTTTTTTATTTTTACTGTTTGTTATTTTTTGGATTGTTTGTTTTGAGTGTAAAAAGCAATTATGTTTATTTATATGTTAAAGCAATTTTAGTTTCTTCTTTTTTTGTGTGTTTTTATGCTTTAGCACAGATAAGTGGATATGATTTTATGAATTGGTCTGAAAAATGGGGGACTCTTAGGCGAGCTACTTCTACATTGGGCCAACCGAATTTTTTAGCTTCTTATTTACTCTTAGTTATCCCAATAACCATTTATTTTATTTATACAAGCAAAAAACTTTTATTAAAATTTTTTAGTTTAATTGTTTTTATTTTTCAATTATTGACTTTATATTTAACTTACAGTCGTGGCGGATGGTTGGGGTTAGTTTTAGGTTTTTTGGTTTTTGGTGTTATTTATTTATCATTGCGAGCCCAGTACCTGTGTACAAGGGCTGGACGTGGTGGTTCCGAGAACAGCGCTGTCATTGCGAGTTTTTGGGTTTTTGCGAAGCAAAAGTACAAAAACGTGGCAATCACGAGAACAACAGACATTTGTGGATCATTAAGTAATAGACGTTTGTCGTCCTCGGGATCGCCACGCTCGCTGGCGCTCGCTCGCGATGATAATTCGTGTGTCATTGCGAGGAGTGAAAACGAGCAAAGCGAGTTTGAACGACGTGGCAATCCCGAGAACAACGAATGTTTGTTATATAACATGCATTGTAGCCTTAGATTAGTATTTGTTATTTTAATCATATTTGTTTTAATTATTTTTAGTCTTTATAATTCTCAAACATTTTCCCATCGTTTAACTTCTTTATTAGATTTTCAATCTGGGAGCGTAGCTGTTAGAATGAGTTTTTGGCGAGCTAGCTGGGATGCCATTAGGCAAAAACCATTATTTGGTTATGGTCTAGATAATCAAGGAGAAGTTTTGATTAAATATTATCAAAAAGATTGGGGAATTTTTAATAATGTTAATTCTTGCCCCAACCGCGTTCATAATTTATTTTTAGATATTTTGTTAACACGCGGGATTTTTGGTTTATTTGCTTATTTGGCTTTACTCTATTTATTTTTTAGTACAATTTTTAAGAATATTAAGGAGAATAAGGCAAGAGAATTAAGTTTAGCAATTTCGGCCGCGACAATTTGTTATCTTGTATCTTTACAATTTAGTTTTTCATTTATAACCAGTGAAATTTACTTTTGGCTGTATTTTGCTATTGCCTATCTTTCAGGAATACGTAAAATATCTTATTGATTTTTTATGAAAGAAAAAATTTATAATGTTTATATAGCCACTAATTATCCTCGATGCACAGTTTTATATACAGGTGTTACTAACAATATTTTTGCTCGTGGCTATCAACAAAAAACAAAATTAATAAAAATAGTTTTACAGCTAGGTATAATATTGACAGAATTGTTTATTATGAAACATATGATGATATTGAAGATGCTATAGCCAGAGGAAAGCAAATTAAAAGTCGGTCAAGAAAAAAGAAAATTAAATTAGTTAAAAGTCTGAATTCAGATTGGAAGGGTATAATAGAGGAATCATTTAAATAAATTATTTGTGAATATTATTGTCATTGCGAGGTCGAAGGTCGTGCTTACCCCGCACGAATGTCGGGGGCAATCCCGTGAACAGCGGACGTTCGTTATCAACGGGATTGCCATGCTCGCTGACAATAAAATAAATAATTGGGATCCCTCCACTTGTTTCGCTAACGTTTCGCTAGATCGGGATGACAATGAAACTATATGACCAAACAACTAATACAAAAATTCTATATTTACACCTTTAAGGCCATTTTAATTATAATAGCGGCTATGTTTATATTTTGGCAAATAAATAAAGAAATAAAATTTTTGATAGCTGATTATTATTGGCATAAACTTTTAAGTGCACGCTGGGCAAATAATGATTTTTTTACAGCTAATATATTATATAACTATATTAATAATTTAAACATCAGAGATGATTATTATAAAAAGCAATATGCCTTGTTGCTTAGTGATTGGGTGCCACGTCTGGATAATTACAGTCCAGTTTATCGTTTTGCTGCGGAACGGGAAGTGAAAAAAATATTAAAAAATTTTCAAGACAATTCAAATAGAGATAAATTTATAAAAGCTAAAATTTATATGCTATTGGCTAGTGAAGACGAGCCCGATTATTTTAATAAGGCTGAATATATTTTAAAAGAATTAATAAAAATAAGTCCAAATTTGCCAAAATATTACCTCGCTGTTGGTGAATTGTATACCAAAGAAGGCAATTTTGAGCAAGCATTAGATAATTATAATCAAACTCTTAAATTATTGCCAGACTTGGACGATAAACGTGTCAGCCTTCTACACGAGGAAAATATTAAATATGAACAATATTTAGTTTATCAAGATTTAGGCAGGCTATATTTAGAACAAAACCAATACAAGGAAGCAACCAAATATTATAAATTGGCTTATAATAATAATCCAACAGATATTCTTTTGCTTAAAAAAATTGCTGACACATATTATTTACGAAATGATTTGAACAAGGCAATATGGTATAATAAAAGAGGATGGATACGCGATCCCCAAGATTATGTTTGGCCTTATCTTATTGCTATTCTTTATAAAGAAAAAGGAGATAAAATGTTAGCTCAAGAATATGCGCAAAAATCATTAGAATTAGCACCTGATAATACTAAAGTAGAAATAAATAATTTTATAGAAAATCTAGACAACTAATTTTTTAGGGAATATCTTTTATCTAGCTGGTTTACATATCATAATTATTGTTCAAAAATAATATGCAAAATAGGATTTCAGCCTGTTTGGTAATTTATAATGAAGAAAAGTATATTAAGAGATGCTTAGATAGTATTTGTGATGTTGTTGATGAGATAATTATTGTTCATGATGGTCAATGCACTGATAAAACCTTAGAAATTTGTAGGAAATATACTGACAAGATTTTCGTATGTAAACATAATGGTGTTGCTGAACATCATCGCCCATTTAGCTACAGTAAAGCTCAGTATGAGTGGATTTTACAAATAGATGCTGACGAATATTTATCTTTAGATCTGAAAAAAAATTTACGTTTTCTGGTAAGTAGATCAAATGTCAGCGCTTATGAATTTTTGTGGCCGTTATGGGACGGAAGTAAGAGAATCACTTTAAAATGGCCATACAAAAGATGTTTATACAGAAAAAGCAAAATGTCTTTCTTAGGAATACCTCAATATGTAGTTGATGTTAAAGGCGTAATTATGAAAAGTAATTT
>JALSMD010000031.1 GCA_026987855.1 Candidatus Falkowiibacteriota bacterium
AACACTATAACGATAAGAAAATTGACAATCATTGCGACTTAAACAAATAAATCGCTTCTCCTGAAATAAAAAAATGTCAACAGTCTCTACAATATCAGAAATAGATGATCCAAACGCACCTACATTTCCTCTAATTGCTCCTCCTACTGTTCCGGGAATACCAGCAGACCACTCTAATCCTGTTAAGGAGAAACCAGTAGCTATGGACATCACTCTTGGAAGCATTGCGCCTGCGCCGCATTCTAGACGCTCACCCTTTACGTTAATTTGATCATTATTTAATTTAATAACCAAACCATTTACCCCTTGATCGCTAATAATGATATTACTGCCGCCCCCTAAAATAAAAAATGGTTCGTTATTTTTTTTACTCCATTCAACCGCTTCGATTAACTCTTTTTTGTTTTTTATCTCAACAAAAAATTTAGCAGGACCGCCTAAACGAAATGTAGTTAAAGGCGACAAAGAAATATTTTGTTGGATTTTTAAACTTGACATAAAAATTAATTTTATTTAAGCAGATTTTCTCCTATTCTAAAAACATCTCCGGCTCCCATAAGAATAACTAAATCATTAGGGCTAAGATCAGAACGCAAGTAGTTTTCGGCTGATTCTAAATCTGAAATATAGTGCGCATTTCCACCATTCTCTTTTATTTTTGCTACCAAATCGCGGCTATGCACTCCACCCTGTCTTTCGCGCGCGCTCCCATAAATATCAAGAATAATAATCTTATCAGCCAAAGAAAGGTTTTTAGCAAAATCATCAAAAAGAGCTTTGGTTCTCGTAAAAGTATGTGGATGAAAAACCACAACAAGTTTTTTATTTGGATAAAACTCACGCGCTCCTTCTATAGTTTTTTTTATTTCTGTTGGATGATGTGCGTAATCATCAAAAACAAAAGCTCCCCGATATTTGCCCATAAATTGCATTCGCCTTTCTGTGCCTTTAAATTCCTCTAAATATTTTCTAATATTAGTAAGACTAACATTAAGTTCAATGCTAGCTGCTATTACTGCTAGAGCGTTATAAATATTATGACGCCCAGCTAAACTAATACAAAATTCTCCTAGATCATTGTTATCTTCTTTAATTTCTTCATTAAAATCATTTACCCCTAATTTGACTTTGAAATATTGTTTTTGTCCATAAACCTTTATATCATAAGCAATATAAGAAGCAGCTTCATTTATTCCATAGCTAATAATCCGTCCGCGACAATTAACAGGTGCTAAACGTCTTACAACTTCATCATCAAAATTAGCAATCAAGAAGCCATTTGAAGGTATTTTTTTTATGAAGTCTATAAAAACTTGCTCATAGCTTTCCTGAGTAGGAAAAAAATCAGGGTGATCATAATCAATATTATTAAGTAAAACAGCACGAGGTTCAAAATGTTTTAATTTGTTTTGATATTCATCAATTTCAGCTATTAAATAATTAGAATCTCCTATTAAAGCAAAGCCGTCAAATTGTGGAACTTTGGCACCAACCATAACTGTTGGTGATAAAAAACTTTTATAAAGCACATAACCAAGCCAAGCAGTAGTGGTAGTTTTGCCATGAGAGCCAACAACTGCAATACCGTAAGATTGGTTAAATATTTGGCTTAAGGCCTTGGCATAAGAAATTACCCGTTTTGGCATTTTTTGAAGGGCAAATGCTAATTCAGGATTATTATTTTTATTATAAGCAGTTGAATAAATTATTAAATCTACCACATGAGGAATGTTTTCTTTGCTAAAACCTTTTTTTACAGGTATTTTAAATTTATTTAATGTTTCATCTGTCATAAATGTCTCGCTGACATCAGAACCGCTAACTTTAATTTTTTTTTCAACTAAATATTGGGCTAACATAGTCATTCCTACTCCCTTAATTCCAATCATATGAACTTTTTTAGTGTCTAATAATTTCATATGTGTAAATTTTAAGAAATTTTCTTAATAGCCCTTTCAATGCGTTTTAAAGTTTCTTTTTTGCCTAAAATTTCAGCTATATCAAAAGGAGGGGGGCTAGCTTTACGCCCACTTAAAGCAACGCGCATAGGCCAAAGATATTCACCAACGCGCCCTTCTGTCGCTTGAATATAACTTACTAATGCATCTTCAATGCTATCATTAGTCCAATTTTCTTCAGGAATTTTATCTAAAAGTTCGTAAACTTTTTGCAAACGAGGAGCTACATCTCCCCTTTCCATTTTCTTCCAAACTAATAAACCTGCCTCATAATCAAAATTATCATTAAAAAAGAATTCAGATAATTGAGAAATTTCAGATAACTTTTTCATTCTTTCTTGTTCTATTCTCACTACCTTTTTAATAAAATCAAAACTAATTTCTTTGCTATTAAATTGGTTTATAATTTTCTCTTTATTATCTCTTTTAATAAAGCCTGCCTTCTCTAAATAAGGCAAACAAAGACGCGTCAATTCATCTAAGTCTTTATGCCTTATATAATAGCCATTTAAGTAATTTAATTTTTCAATATCAAATATAGCTGGGCTGGTGCCGATGTCTTCTAGTTTAAATTCTTTGACTAATTCTTCGCGACTAAAAATTTCTCTATCATCTTTTGGGTGCCAGCCGAGCAAAACTGAAAAATTTATTAAAGCTTCTGGCAAATACCCCTGTTTTTTATAATCTTCAACTGCGACATCATTATGTCTTTTGCTTAATTTGCCACCTTCTTTATTTAAAGTTAGGGGCATATGATAAAATTTAGGAGACTCCCAATCAAAAGCTTTATAAAGCAAAACATTTTTGGGTAGTGACGGTATCCATTCTTCGCCTCTAACAACATGGCTAATTTGCATTAAATGATCGTCTACTACATTAGCAAACTGGTAAGTTGGCATTCCGTCTGATTTAATTAAAACGTGGTCTTCTAATTCGCTAGCTTTAAATTTGATTTCTCCTCTCAATTCATCTTTAACAATAACCTCGCCTTCAAGAGGCATTTTTTGTCTAATAACAAATTTTTCTCCTTTTTTTATTCTTTCTTCAATCTCTTCTAGGCTTAAATCCCGACATTTGCGATCATAACGCGGTGGCATTTTTTTTGCCGCTTGTTCTTTTCTCATTTCTTCCAATCTTTCAGGCGTACAAAAACAATAATACACCTCTCCTTTTTCTATTAATTTTTTAATGTATTTATTATAAATTTCTTTCCTCTCACTTTGAATATAGGGGCCAAAATCGCCGCCAATATGAGGCCCCTCATCAAAGGTGATATCAAGCCAATCTAAAATTTTAATTAAACTATCAACAGCTCCAGCAACCTTTCTCTTTTGGTCTGTGTCCTCTATACGCAAAATTAATTTACCGCCCATTTTTTTTGCTGCCAAATAATTAAAAAGAACAGTTCGCAAACTACCGATGTGCAAAAAACCAGTTGGTGAAGGCGCAAAACGAAATCTAATTTTGTCCATAGTGGTTTATACAAATTAAGAGTTAAATTTATATTATTTTGAAATTATATGTTTATATGTTTTAAATTAATAAACTTGTTTAAATAAATCTTATAAGCCTCTCTTCTTATCGGGTATGCTTCTTTTATAAAATCCTTCAAACTAACCCATTTCCAATTAGAATGTTCCCAAAAATTTATTTTGATATCTTCATCTTTACCCAAAAATTCAGCAATAAATAAACTTTGTCTTTGCCCACGATACCCCCACGCATTTTTAGCTAAAATACCAAATTTACTTTTTTGACTTTTAAAATCATATTGCCATAAGTTGGGAAAAATTGCAATTGGTTTAAATTTATCACAATTAATCTCTTCTTTTAATTCGCGCATACCTGCACGCCACAAATCCTCTTTT
>JALSMD010000032.1 GCA_026987855.1 Candidatus Falkowiibacteriota bacterium
ATATTTATGGAAAAAGAAGTCTTATATATTTCCACTTTTACTCAGTATTGTTGGCAGCGAAGCTTTTACTGTTATCGGAAAATTTATTTTGCATCGCGCTAGGCCAAATGTGGCAATATACCCTGAATATTCATTCTCTTTTCCAAGTGGCCATGCCACAATTGCCGTTGCTTTCTATGGTTTTGTAACGTATATATTAATTAGAAATGTAAAACAATGGAAGAGTAAAATAAATGCTTTTTTTATTGGTTTTATTTTTATAGTATTAATTGGTTTTAGCAGATTATATTTAGGTGTTCATTATGTAAGTGATGTTTGGGGAGGATATTTAGTAGGCACAATTTGGTTGATTATTGCTATAAGTATTTCAGAATATTTTTTGAATAAGAAACAAGAAAGTGATGCTTTTTCTTTGAATGCAAGAAAACGGCTAGCAATTATTGTCATTATTTTAGCCTCAATCGGATTTTATATAACTTTTGCTTTTAATTACCAAATACCTGCCTTAGAGCCACATCAAAATAATAGCCAAATAGTGGTAAACGATATAATGGCCATTTTTAATACAGAACAATTAAAATATACCGAAACATTATTAGGCAATAGGCAGGAACCACTTAATTTTATTATTTTTGCTAAAAACGATCAACAATTAATTAATCTGTTTAAACAAGCCGGTTGGGAATTAGCCGACGATGTGAGTATTTCCAGTGTTATCAAATTGGCTAAAGCGGCTTTATGGAAGGAGCCTTACCCTAAAGCGCCAATGACGCCTGATTTCTGGAATGCCAACGTGTATGATTTTGGTTTTGAAAAGGCAACTGATTTAAATAATATTCGCACAAGGCATCATGCCCGTTTTTGGAAAACAAACTATATTACGGAAAATGGAAACCTAGTTTATGTTGGAACAGCTAGTTTTGACAGTAATATTAAGTGGGGTGTAACACATCGAATTAATCCTGACATAGACATCGAAAGGGAGTTTTTATTTAGTGATTTACAAAAAACAGGCAATATAACAAATGTTAAAAAACAACAATTTGTTGAACCTGAAATTGGAAGTAATTTTTCAGGTGATTTGTTTTTTACAGACGGGAAATTGTATTTGATTTCCATAAAAGAAAAATAATATAATTTAGGTTTTATTTTGATATTTGTAAAAATCTTTCACAAAAGATAAAAAATTTAATATAAATTCAGGCTTTTTGAGTTTTATAAAAATTTAATAAATTATGTCTATTTTACATTAAATAATATTAAAGTAGGCGACAAGTGTGATTTATCTTATGATTTAAATAAAAAATAAGTTGAAAAGCTCAAGTTTGCTATTACTTACTATGCAGACAAAAAAGAGAAATAATTAAACTAGATAATGAATTAAAAAATGATATTATTGTTCAAAACTTGTTGAGGTGTTGACCTCTCAGATTTAAGCCACTTATCCATTGTCACTGAATCTAGCCAGTTATTTACGGAAGCAGTATGTAATTATAATATGAAATATTTAATTTTAAATAAAAGACATAAAAGGAAATGCGTATATGTTAATAAAGTTAAAAAACGCAGACCAGTGGCTGACAATTTTATTAAACAACTAAATAAACTAAAACCATTAAATTTGCCAAAAAATAAGTTTGCTATTTTTGGTAGTGGACCGATAGTAATAAGGGGATTCAGGGAGGCACGCGATATTGATATAATTGTCAAAAAAGAGCTTTGGGATGAATTAAAAAAGAAGTATGCAAAATTTATAAAAAATAATCCCGAATGTATTAAAATTGACAATATAGAAATATATAAAGATTGGCCGGGATTTGATGAAGTTAATCAGTTAATTGATGAGGCAGAAATAATTGGAGGCTGGCCTTTTGTAAAACTTAAATATGTATTGATTTGGAAAAAGCGGATAAGGAGAGAGAAAGACATTAAAGACATTGAATTAATAAAAAAATATTATAAAGGCTTGTTTTGACAAGCCTTATTTAAATTGTTTTATTGTTTTGATTATTTTATAATTTATAATTTATTTTTCCTTTACAAAATTTTTATCTAAATTTTATCTTTATTTGATAAAATTATTATATTAAACTTTTATTTTAAATTTATGTCTAAACGCAAAAAACTTATTATTACTATTATTATCATTATCTCTATCCCATTATTACTTTACCTTATCGCTGCTCTTAAATTCATTGGTGGAGAACTATATTACGCCTATAAAGTAAAAAAATTTTTTCATGACAGAAAAGAATTTTACCTTAATGATGCTAAACAAAGTTTGGGCGATAAAGATGACCCCTTAAAAACCTATGAACAATTTCGCCAAGCACTTAAACAGAATAATATTGATTTAGCCCTTCAATATGTATTTGTAACTGACAGGGAAAAAATGCGAAAAGCTCTTGAAAATCCAGAGGTAAGGCAGAATTATATTAATATGCCTAAGTTAAAACTGGAAAGTAAAGGTCCTTGTAGCGTTGAGGCATTCGCTTGTCTTGAGAGTTCTCTTTATTATTATGAAAGCGAGGTAACTGAAACCAAAGAAATTGAGGCCTTTGGTAGAAAATTTACTTTACAACCCGGAAAATATAATGGCACTATTAGATTCGTCAAAAATCTTGCTGGTAAATGGCAAATAGAATATTAATACATTTAATGTATAATAATACAATCTAAATCCTAGTGTGATTTAATTTTATTATTAGGTTTATGCAGCAGAAATATAAAAAGAAAATAAATATTGTTTTTGTTTTTATTTTGTTCTTATTGTTTATTTTTACTTATCAAGTTTTTTCCTATGATAATAAAACTACTCACCCTAAATTAACTGCTGCCATTATAGAACTTTACAATTCACAAAGTCCAGAAATAAAAATTAAACCAGTAGAAGCAGAGTGGATTATAAAAGGAAGCATAGAAGAAGATGAGCCAGCTACGCGCTGTTATAATCATTTTTATGATCCAAGCACTGGCAAGGGTTTGAGTAATGGTAAATACAAGTTTATTCCTGGAACGCCAGCTCCTGATTGGGCCCTTAATCCTGCCAAACAAAATTTTTATCTTTTTGCTGGGGATTATTCTTGGCAAAGAGCTATATATAGTTATCAGCAAGGAGATTATAAAAGAGCTTTTATTTCTTTGGGTCATATCTTGCATTTACTTGAAGATATGGCAGTGCCTGCTCATACTCGCAATGATGCTCATGAAAGAGGTGATCCCTATGAAAAATGGGCAAGTAAAAATAACCAACAAATTAAAGTTAATTTAAAAGACCTTCAAAAACAAGAATGCAACAGCCTAAAAGATTGCTTTCATAAATTAGCTACCTATTCGCATAATAATTTTTTTAGCAAAGATACTATACCTTCTTATATTTACAATAGACCTTATAAGGGAGAATACATTTATAAAAATAATATTAAATTATTATTTTGGAATCCGGAAAAACAAAAATATGTTCTTGACCATTATATTATTCATGATAACTATTGGAACCATCTTGCCCCTCAAGCTGTGGGCTATGGCGCCAGACTAATTGAAATATTTTTTAAAGAAGCAAACAAAGATAAAATTCCTGAACCACAAAGTTTTTTAGGTTATAGTTGGCAATATATAAGAGAAGTGCCTGCAAGAACTTTTAATGATATAAAAGGTAGTGCTATTCTACTTACTTCTTTATTTAAAAAAGACAATAAAAATTCAAGCATAGCAGAAATAAACAATCAAAGACCTAACAAAACAAATAATAAAGGAATTAAACAAGATAAT
>JALSMD010000033.1 GCA_026987855.1 Candidatus Falkowiibacteriota bacterium
GTGGCTCAACCGTACTTTGACTGTTAAAACTGGAAAATTGGCAAGACAGGCCAATGCGGCAGTGACAGTACAGTATGGGGATACTGTGGTATTAGCTACAGTAGTTGAAGCAAAAGAGGAGCGTGAGGGCGTTGATTTTTTTCCCTTAATGGTTGATTTTGAGGAGAGATTATATGCAGCAGGGATTATTAAAGGGTCACGATGGATAAAAAGAGAAGGTAGACCTTCCGATGAAGCTGTTTTAACAGCTCGTATGGTTGATAGGGCGATTAGACCTCTTTTTAATGATAAATCTCGACGTGATATTCAAGTAATCATCACAGTGCTTTCTGCTGACCAGATTAACGATTTTGACATAGTTTCTTTAGTTGCTGCTTCTGCTGCTTTATCAATTTCTGGAGTAGAATGGAAAGGTCCAATAGGCGGTGTTCGTGTTGGGCGTATTGATAGTGAATTTATTTTTAACCCAACTTATGAAGAACGCGAAAAGAGCGATTTAGATTTAATAGTTGCTGGCACTACTGAAAAAGTAATTATGATTGAAGCAGGCGCTAAAGAAGTGAAAGAAGATGATATTTTGAAAGCAATAATTGCTGGCCAAAAAGAATTGGCTAAGCCAATTGAACTTATTAAACAAATGTCGAAAGAAATTGAAGTGAAGAAGACAAAAGAGTTTAATAATATTTTAAGTGAAGAAGAAAAAGAAAAGAAGCAGGAAGAAGAAAAAATATTTAAACTGGCAGAAGAATGGCTAGAAAATAACGTTAAAGATATTTTGTTTAGCAAAATTCGCGTTACTAAAGAAGAAAGAAGAGAAGCAGTAAACGAAATAAAGACCAAACTAGACGAGTATCTGCTAAATCATAATATAAACAAAGACAATAGAAACAAAATTATTAGTTGCTTAGTAAAAAAGGTTGTAGAAAAAGAAGTTAGTAGGATGATTTTAGAAGAAAAAAGAAGAATAGACGGACGAGGTTTAGATGAAATTAGACCAATAGAAGCAGAAGCAGGTGTTTTGCCTCGTATTCATGGTTCCGGGTTATTCTCTCGCGGAGAGACACAGGTGATGTCAATTGTCACTTTGGGCCCCCCGGGAGTAGAGCAACTTTTAGAAGGCTTAGAGGGAAGCGGAACAAAAAGATATATGCATCATTACAATTTTCCTCCTTATTCAGTTGGCGAAGTAAGGCCATCAAGATCGCCTAGTCGTCGTGATATAGGACACGGGGCCTTAGCTGAAAAAGCATTATTACCTGTTGTCCCTTCAAAAGAAGAATTTCCTTATACTATTCGTGTTGTTAGCGAGACATTAAGTTCAAATGGTTCCTCTTCTATGGCCGCCACTTGTGGCTCATCATTATCTTTGATGGATGCCGGTGTGCCTATTAGAAAGGCAGTGGCAGGAATTGCTATGGGTTTAGCTTCTACACCAGATATGAATAAATGGGAAGTAATTACCGATTTACAGGATTTAGAGGATGGTGAAGGCGGCATGGATTTTAAAATAGCAGGAACAGCTGATGGAATTACTGCGATTCAATTAGATACCAAAACAGAAGGATTAACAAGAGAAATCATAGAAAGAACATTAAAACAAGGACTAAAAGCTAGATTAGAGATATTAGAAGTTATGAATAGAGCGATAGACAAGCCGCGTCCAGACCTATCTCCTTATGCACCACGCATTGTTAGTTTTCATATCAACCCCGAAAGAATTAGAGATGTTATTGGTGTTGGCGGCAAAGTAATTAACAAGATAATTTCAACTCATAATGTTTCTGTTGATATAGAAGAAGATGGTTTGATTATGGTTACCGGAACAGACCCAGAAGAAACTGCGAAAGCCGTACAAATAATCAAAAATATTGCCCGTGATTTTGAAGTAGGAGAGATAATAAAGGGCAAAGTAACAAGAATGTTAGATTTTGGCGCTTTCGTGGAAATTGCTCCAGGTAGAGAGGGAATGGTTCATATTAGCGAGTTAGCTCCATATCGCATCAATAAACCCGAAGATCTCCTTTCTATAGGCGATGAAGTAACTGCTCGTGTTAAAGATATTGATGAACAAGGACGAGTTAATTTGAGCATGCTTGGATTGCCTCAAAATGAATCTCTTTGGACTAAACATAAAAATAAGCAAATACAAGCAAGGCCTAAAAGATCTTTTCATCAGAATAAATTTAATCGACCTCATAATAAATTTAAAAAATAAAGATGAGCCACCATTGGTGGCTCATTGTCTCTGTTTAATAAATTTCTTCAATTTTTATTCTTCTGTTTGGTGGTATATAAGTGGGGTTCCAGTTTCTGTATTCTTCTCTTTCGTTTTGATTGATATTATCTTTCCACTCCTCTTCGCATTCACTTAAATTTAATAAAAGTACATCATCATTATTATTCTCAAAGAAGTCAAAATCAAATAAACGCATATTTCTCCTCCTTTTATTTTTTATTATATTATTATATATAAATTATTAAAATTTGTCAAATCTATGATAAAGACATCAGAAATAAGGAAAGATTATTTTTTAGATAAATATGTTATTATTACCCCCAGTCGCTCTAAAAGGCCACGTGATGTTAGTGAGCAGACAGTTCTTAAACGTGTTAAGGAATGCCCTTTTTGTCCTGAACATATTGATAAAAAAAATATTGTAGACAAAATCAATAATAATGGCCATTGGCAAATATTAAGCTTAAAAAATTTATTTCCGGCTGTTACTTTAGATAACCCTAAAGCTTTTGGAGTGCAGGAAGTAATTGTAGAAACTCCAAACCACAAATTGGAATTAGCTGATTTGCCTATTAGCCATATTGAGAATTTATTAAAAATGTATGCTAAACGCACTAGAGCTATAAGTAAAAACAAAAAGATTGAATATATTCTTTGTTTTAAAAATCAGGGATCAAAGGCAGGAGCTTCCATTATTCATGCTCATTCACAAATTTTTGCTACTAGTATTTTACCGCCTGATATTAAGAGTGAATTAGAGATAGCACGCGCTTATAAAAAAATACATAAAATTTGTCCTTATTGTGATATAATTAAAAAAGAAGAAGAAAGCCCAAGAAGAATTTATTCTGATAAATATGTTTTAGCTTTTACTCCTTATGCAAGCGAGTTTCATTATGAGGCTTGGATTTTTACTAAAAGGCATATTGACAACATTACCCGTTTGACCAAGCAAGAATTTAGATCTTTTGCTAGAGCCCTAAAATTAATTTTAACTAAACTGCAGAATTTGGACTTGTCTTTTAATTATTTTTTACATCAAGTTGTTTCTGTTCGCGACCAACATTTTTATCTTAAAATTCAACCTCGTGATAGTGTCTGGGCAGGAGTTGAACTGGGATCTGGTTTAGTAATTAATTCTGTCCCGCCAGAGACAGCCGCTAAGTATTATAGACAAAAAGAGTAATATTTATTGTATAAAATATAAAGTTAAATAACTTGAAGAGTTAAGATTTTATATTAAATCTATTGACTTCAAAAAAATAATATGATATTATAAAAAAAGCTCAGATAAATGGGCTTTTTTGTTTTAAATAAACAATATAAACAATAAGTGGAGCGGTAGTTCAGTTGGTTAGAACGCCTGCCTGTCACGCAGGAGGTCGCGGGTTCGAGTCCCGTCCGTTCCGCAAAAAAACGGGCTGTGGCCCGTTTTTTTTGCGGAATGAGACGGACGAGAACCCGCTTTGATAATATGATGATTAAGCACCCCGCAATATTGACGAGAAAATATTA
>JALSMD010000034.1 GCA_026987855.1 Candidatus Falkowiibacteriota bacterium
GAGATTGCTTACTATTTTAGCTCTGACCCAGCAAATTATGTCTATTATAATGATGTTGATGCTCTTGGCAACCCTCCCATTGAGCAGGTTTTAGAAAGCAAGATAGTGGGGGAATATTTTTCCCAATTATTATTTTTTGCTGACAATAATGTTGTTAATATCTATATGACATTATATAAAGACAGCTTTCAATTAAATTTCAATACGAGCGTTTATGTTCGCAACCAAGACTAACAAAAAAAAGTTTATAGCAAAACATCAAAGAGGAGCTGCTTTAGTAATGACGATAATGGTCATTTCTGCTTTATTGTTTATGTCTTTATATTTTTTAAATTTTTCTACCACAGAAAAGAAAATTACCACCATACAGACAAAAGGAGTAAATGCTTATTATTTAGCCGAGGCCGGCATCAATGAAATGGTATGGTTAATTCAAAATGATTCAACTTACAAAGATAATTTTGAAAATATTTCTGATTGGACAGCATCCTTTACGCGTAATGCTCCTTTTGGTAACGCTAATGAGTCATATACAGTAACAATCACAAACTCTGGATTAGCTCAGGGAGAAATTGTTTCAGTTGGGTCTGTTGCTAATATTGATGGCAGTGTTACAAAAAGGGTAGTAAAGACTTTTGTTTATAGGGCATTGGGTGATCCAGATATAGGCAACAACGCTATTTATGCTAATGGCAATATTAATATCACTGGCAGTATTGTAAATTTTTATAACGGAGGAACTCATTCAAACAACAATTTTGTTGTAACAGGAAATGCGCAAGTTTACATAGAGCGAGACTTGGAGGCAGTAAAAAATTTTATATTGTCTTCATCAGCTTCGGCTATAGTAGATGGAAATATTTATGCTGCTAATTATCCGCCGTCAGCAGATGTAATTAATATGCCAGCTGTTGATTTTGACTCAGCTTCTTCTGATTCTTTTTTGAACAAAGCTGACGTTGTTTATGATAGTATAGCTTTTAGTAATTTAATAGATGCAAGCTCAACCTTGACCTTAAATGACGACATTACTTATGTGAGCGGAGATGTTAACTTGCCAGAAGGTAAATCTTTAATTATAAAAGGCCTGTTAGTGATAGATGGTGATTTCACAATCGGAACAAATATAGCTGGCGATCACGGGGGCAGTAGTTTATCAGTTTATTATACTACTGGAAAGCCGGCTGGAGTTTTAGTAAGTGGTGATATATATTTTAAAAATAGAACAAATGTTGTTGACATAACAGGAGTGTTGTATGCTAATGACACATTAAATATTAACAATGTCAATTCAAGCACCTTTATTGTTAGAGGGGCAATGATAGCTAGAAAATTTACAATCTCAAGCAGCTGGACACCAATTGATATTTATTATGATGGTGATATAATTATTAATACGCTAGATAACGCTTCTGACTCGCCAACTTTGATTGTTGATCATTGGGAAGAAGAATATTAAAAACATATATCCATGTTGTTTTGTTTTATAAAAACTGGCTAAAATAGCCAGTTTTTATAAAACAAAATTTAAAGTTTAAGTATATTTTGCCACAGATAAGCATTAGTAATTTAAGATAAGTAAAATCTCTATTATTTTTTAATTCTACATAAATCATGATGATAGTAAAAACTATTTCGGTATTTAGTAGAAGCTTTATTAGTTAGGTGATTTTTTCTATATTTTTTTATTTATTTTGTAAAATTTTTTATTCCTTTCCTTGAAATTAATTTTAATTTTTTAAAACTGTTAAAAAATGAGGAATTAGGGTTTAAGGTGATTTTAAATATTACCAAATCTTACAAACACGTTTTTCTCTTTTTGTAAAAAAAAGTAAGGTTTTGAAACAATTTTTCCTTAGCAATTATCTTAAAAATTCTATAATTTGTTTTATTTTGTTTCGTTGGCAATTTTTTAGTTTCATAAAAATATATTGTCAATTTATATTGATAATATATGTTCTTTCCATATAATGTTATCAAGGGTTTTGTTTTTTTGTTCTCAAGATGACTAAATGATTTTTTTATTTTTATATAAATAAAGAAGCCGAGACTTTCGTCTCGGCTTTATGTTTTTATGATATTCCGAATATTTTTTGGATTTTTTGAACTTCTTTAAGGTGCATACCAATATCTCTTCTTATCTCCTCATCTAACTTTGCGGCTTCCAATATTGTAGTATGGAAGCCGCTTAACCATGCTAATTTTGCTTCTTTGTTTAGAGAAGACCTAAAAAGATTTTCTAGTTTTTCCGCCGCTTTTTCTCCATTGATAGGTTCTGCTTTCTTTAAAGCTGCTCTCCAGGCGACTATTGTTTTTTTTTCATCAATTGGCTCAGGATGAAGTACAGCTTGGATTATTCGATTCAATTTCCTCTTATAGTTTTCTCTTAATTCGATGTAGACCCCCCTATCCCATTTTCCATATGGACTCCTATTGTTCTGGGAGTCCATAAACATTTTTAAATGTTCTAACATTGTTTTTTTCCCCGTTCTTTTCTCCCTTAGGCGTGGTTGCATTGTCTCAAAATAGTCAACTTCATAAAATTTTTGTTGCTCACTACAAAAATCCCTGTGATGATCATGTAATGTCAAGTAGTGCCGTATCACAAAATATGGTCCATTGCAGTCTAAACGGTCAATCCACCTCGGAATCCAGACTGGATAAAATGGTCTCCCGTTTATTGTGTCTTTATACGGCTTTATTATCCTACCGTTTACCTCCTTCTCCTGCAAGTAGTGCGTGTGAGCGGCGATAGCATAGCAAATAAGCAGCTGTTCTGCTTCATTAAGACATAACTTCTTTTTATTAAACAGATCCAGTAACAATAAAGCTCCTGCCTCTGCATGTCTAACCACTCTTCGGTGTTCCTCATAGCGGGGTATAACTCCACATCCAATATCATGGAGGGCCCCCGCTACTAATCCTACAAACAATTCTTTGGGGTCGATGTCATTCAATTTAGGGATAAACCTTAGGGCATTTTGTAGGTCTCTTATCCAGTGGCCTACACCATGCCCCGGATCCGTATTATTATGAATATTAAGCTTTCTTAATTGCAACAACAACAATGTCCTTGCTATTATTTCTATGCCTCGTGTTACCGCTTTTTGTAGACTATTAATATTAACTTCTTTGACTAGCGTCTTCATTCTCGGTTCTACCTCGGAACGCAATTTTTTCATCTCGTTAAAACCTTTTTCTTCGTCTCTTAGAAAATTCATTTTACCTCCCTTTTTGTGTTTTAAAGAACTTAAAAAAGAATAACATTTTTTTAAAGATTTGTCAACTAGCATAAAAGCCCGACAAAAGTCGGGTTTTTATGTGGGCGCACTAGGGCTCGAACCTAGGACCTTCTGGGTGTAAACCAGACGCTCTAGCCAACTGAGCTATGCGCCCTGCTTATATAGTGGGCGAGAGAGGACTTGAACCTCCACGGAGTTGCCTCCACAAGCCCCTCAAGCTTGCGTGTCTACCAATTCCACCACTCGCCCTAGTTAGAAGAAAGATTAACTTCTTTTAACTTCTTTTTATAGCCACGTTTTAAGAAATAAAGCTTTGATCTTCTAACTTTCGCCTGTTTTTTAACTTCAATTTTTTCTATAGTAGGCAAGTGTAAAGGAAAAATTTTTTCTACCCCAACTCCATTAGAAATTTTTCTTACGGTAATAGTGGCTCCTGGTTCATTGCCGTGTTTGCGAGCAATAATCATCCCTTCAA
>JALSMD010000035.1 GCA_026987855.1 Candidatus Falkowiibacteriota bacterium
CTATTTGCAATGAAAATCATACTAGTTGCACTATTCAATTAGGTAAAGGCTGGAACTTGATTTCTCTACCTTTAATTCCAAATAGCACAAACATAGATGATATTTTGTCAGGATTAAGCGAAGAGGGCGCTGTTGATGTGGTGCAATATTACGATAATGAAAGTGGTGAATGGTTAAGTTATTCAGTTGCAGGAGGCGTTGGCGACTTAACTACTATGGAAGATGGAAAAGGATATTGGGTTTATGCTAACCAAGCAGCCTTTTTAACAATAAATGGTAGCGAGACAAATGCAGCGCCTTATAATCCTGTTAATATCTACAAAGCAGGTAAGGGTTGGAACTTAATTGGCTTTAAATCAGTTAATGATATGGCAGTGGAAAACTATATTAGCCAAATAGGTGATAATGATTTAATATGGAAATACAATAATGGCCAATATGAATTAATTTATTCATCTCCAGAAGATAAATCTAATGTGATGGAAACAGGTTTTGGTTATTGGTTATATGTAAATAATGAAAATGGTTTATATTATTATCCTTCTAATTAACGAAAATAAAAAAGGAGGGGACTTATGTCCCCTCTGGGTTTGTTTTTTTTGAAAAGATTGTCTTTTAGTTAAAAATAATTCTTCTCTTGCTAGCCCCATCAGCAAGCAGAAGTGTAAAAGTTATGTTTAAGAAAATTTTTAAAGCTACCATTTTAGCAGTTATTTTAATATTTCCAATAAGCACAATGGCTATTGCTCCTCCTCTTATGCCGTTATTAGTTTATGGTAATGTTAGGATCAACAATGAACCAGCGCCAATTGGCACTGTAGTTTCTGCTGAAATTGATGGCAAAGAAGTTGATTCAATAACCATCAAGGAGGAGGGAAAATATTTTCTTAAAATTGCTGATGGATCTGAGAATGAAGGTAAGGTTATTGTCTTTAAAGTAAATGGCATTTTGGACAAAAGCCATAAATTAGAATGCCCCAATGTTTTTAATAATCCAAGCATCAAATTAGATTTGTCTGTTATAGAAGGATCTGATAATGATACTGGCACTTCGTTAGGCAGTACAGGGGGAAGTTCAGGAGGAGGCGGAGGTTCTGTGTATGTTCCGTTAACAACCAGAGACGATCAGTCAATCAACGAAAGTGAGGACAATAATCAAGAGATAAATAAAGGAGAGAGCCAAGAAAATGCTAAGCAAACAGACACAGAAGCACAGATAAATGATAAAGATGAAAACATTATTGTTCTGGGCGTAGAGGTTAACTGGCGCGAATTACAATTAAAACAAATTTTAGAAGATGCTCAGGCACTTTGGCAGGGTAATGTTAATTTAGTGTTAAGTAATTCTGGCGCTACTAGAAATAACACAGCTGAGTTAAATTCTTATTTAAAATATGTTAAATTTTTAATGGGCAATATCAATAATTTAAAACAAAATAGTATCTATGCCTTAACTAATTTTATTACTTATGGAACTAAAAGCACCCTAATTTTAGGCGCAGGAGAGAGAGCTGGTGTAGTTAATTCATATAAATCAGCTTTCAATAAATTGCCACAGACAGAGGAAGAGTGGCAAGATGTGATAAAGATTGCTAATGGTCGGTGGCCAAATGAGAGAAGTGAGCAGGCTGAAAAAAGGGCTAAACAAGAGTTTAAGAAGGTATATTTGAGAGAACCTGATATGAACAATCCTAATGATAATGCTGCAGTAACTATTATTGCTTATGGCTTAAGGCCTTCTGACAGAAATTTAGAGAGCGAAAAAGCGGCTATTAAAATTTTTAAAGCAATTTATAAATATAATCCAAGTAGCGCTGTTGATTGGGATGTAGTCCGCGCTATTGCTTATAGTGGCGCAACTCGTTAGTTGTTATAATAAATACAAGAGATAAAAAGCGCCATTTGTTTGGCGCTTTTTTATTATGTTAATTTAAGTTTTGGCCTCTTTGACCTCTCTTTAACCCTTATTATTAAGAGGTAAGTGTATGAGAGGGTAGTTTAAAATTTTATCTTATATCTATATTAAAGCTAAATTAACCACAAATAATTTTTCAAGTAAACAAAAAAATCTAGATTATTTTATTGCCACTTGCTTTTTTTATGTTTTTGTTAAAATTCTTAAAAATGATTTGTTGGTGGTTATTTAAAGATAAAATGTTCCTTACAAAAAAAGGAGGATAACAAAAATGCCTAAAGAAAAGAAAATTTTTGTGCCTGACACTAATGTATTATTGCACAATTTTAGGGCCTTGGAACTTTTCGGTAGTAATGAGATAATAATCCCCCTCACTGTTTTAGAAGAATTGGATAGATTCAAAAAAGGAAAAGATGAAACAAACGTAAATGCTAGAAGCGCTATTCGTTTAATTGATAAATTAAGAGAACAAGGCAATTTGGCAAAAGGAGTTAAATTAGATAGTGGCGGATCTTTAAGAGTAATAAGTAATAACAATAAAGAAATAAAAAAAATAATGAAAAGTTGGATTTAGATGAAAGCATTCCAGATAATAAAATAATTGGCGTTGCCGTTTATTTGCAGGGGAAATATAAAGACAAGAAGGTAATATTGGTTTCTCAGGATATTAATATGAGGGTGAAGGCTAGTGTTTTAGGGATTTTTGTTGAAAATTTTGATAGAGAAGTTGATGTTGATACAGAAGATGATGGGTTTTATAAAGGTTATATTAAAATTGAAGTGACCGGGAAAGAAATCAATCAATTATGCAGAACCAAAAAACTTATTTTAAGACAAAAAAATTTAGTATTGTATCCTCATCAATTTGTTATTTTGCAGGCTGTGGAAAATAAAAGTCAATCAGCTATAGCTAAAGTGGTTGATGCTGACAAAAAAATGATAACTTTGTTTAGATCTCCTGATGCTGTTTTCGGTGTCATTCCTAAAAACTTAGAACAAAGAATGGCACTTTCTTTATTATTGGATCCAGAGGTAAAAGTTATTACTTTAGCAGGAGTGGCAGGTACAGGAAAGACTTTGTTAGCTTTAGCGGCTAGTTTGCATTTGGTTTTAAATATGGGGAACTATAGCAAAATAATTGTAACGCGTCCTACAGTTGCTTTCGGGGAAGACAAGATAGGATTTTTGCCCGGAGAAAAAGAAAAAAAATTAGAACCATGGATGGGAGCAATTTTTGATAATTTGCGTTTTTTATTCAAAAAAAGATCTATAAATAATTCTTCTGTCCGCAAAATGGTCTTTCCTGATATTAAAACGATATTAAGCGAAGGTATTTTAGAGCTGGAATCGCTTGCTTATATGAGAGGGAGAAGCATTTTTGACTCTATTGTTATTGTTGACGAGGCACAAAATCTGACTCCCAAAAAGGTAAAAACCATTATAACCAGGTGCGGCGAGAATAGCAAGTTTATTTTTACAGGAGATCCTTGGCAAATAGATGACCCTTATTTGGATATATATAACAATGGCCTGACTGTTTTGATTGAAAAATCAAAGAAAATTGACTTTGCTGGCCATATATTTTTCAGTAAAAGCGAAAGATCCGAGGTGGCAAAGACATATGCAGAAATTTTATAAAAATTAAAATATATTGTAGGCTTTGGTTTTCAAAAAACCAAAGCCTTTGAATAAGTTCACATACATTTTGGACTCCGCAGGAGGCCAAAATGTATGCAAATAGGGTTTAAATTCCATAATTGCCGTGGATTTGGTA
>JALSMD010000036.1 GCA_026987855.1 Candidatus Falkowiibacteriota bacterium
TTTTCCGATTCAATGATAATATTTTCATTGCCAAGCTTAAGATGACAAGATTTTATTTCTTGGGCATCTAATAATAAAATTTGTTTTTCTTTAAAATCTGGAGCCTGGATCATATTTTTATGGACGGCATAATTCGCGATAAATACAACTAGCGCATTTTGCCTTGTTAATTGTTTTAACACAAGAAAAATCAAATGTTTTAATGTTATCTATAATTTGGAAAAATTTTTTCTTTTGCTTAACAGTGATTTTTACGGGATATTTTTTGTTATCATCCATTGAATAAAGAGCCATTTTTTTAACTTGCCAACCCATTTCTTCTAAACATAGCTTTTGAGCAAAAAGTTGGTAGATATAGCCATCATAAATTTTTTTGATTTTCTTTTTTCTTTCAATTAAAATTTTATTTTTCTTGTCATAAATATCAATTTTACCAATGATGCCATATTTCTCTGAAAATACTTCTAAGCCCTGAAGATATCGAGTAGAAGTAGAATATTCTTTGTTTTCAATGCTGGTATGGGCCAATTTGCCAGCTACCTGCGGCGCGGCCTTATAGCGCGAACCATCAAAACTTTCATAAATGCTGTGAAAATACAGCGAAAATGGACAAAAAACAAAATCATTAATTTTGGAGATTTGGATATAATCATAATACATAATAGATTGTCTTTTATTTTTACGGATATAAAATTGTTGTTATTATTATAACATAAAAATATCATTTTGTCAATATATTCACTATTAAACAAATCTGATATCTCAACTGTTTAATACATTTAATTTATTATTATTAAAGGGCTATCTATTTTAATAGTATTGCTGCTTATTTTAATGGACAAAATCAAAAAGCCCTAAATTTATATTTAGGGCTTTTTCAAAAAATAATTAATATTAATAGACAATATTTTTAAAATTTAATAAAGCCAACATCCAGAATCTTCCGCTAAAATATCGCCTGTTTTTACATACGCATAAGCTCTACACCCCCCACAAGCAAATTTATATCTACATTTTGCACATTTTCCTTTCAGATTAAATCTGATGCTTCTTGCAATCTTAAACATCTCTGAATTTTCCCATATTTCCTTCAAAGATTGTTTTCGCAAATCACCGCAAAAAACAGGTAAATAAGGACAATAAGCAATTACCCCATTCTGCATAATATAAAAACTATTTATCCCAACTGCACATCCTCCGATCACTTCACCATTTAATTTCTGAATTCTTTCAGCCTTTTTCCTAGCTTTTTCATTGAATTCTATTTGACAAAAATAATCAGCCGAAGCCACATGGATACCTATTTTCCTGCCATAATTAATAGCTTTCCCTAGGCATTCTTTAAGTTCTAAAGAAGTAAGTTCGTCTAAACCATTTTTCTTGGCATTGCCAGTTGGTATAATTCTTCTTAAGTAAGCACCAGACAAACCAAGACTTTTTGCTAAATCAATATACTCTATCACAAGGTTTTTATTTAGTTGGCACAATGTTAATCTTATATCAACTTTAACTCCAGCTGTTTGGAGATTTTCAATCGCTTTCATTGCTTTAATAAAAACCCCTTCTCCTCTTATGTAATCGTGAATTTTAGCATTGGGCCCGTCTATGCTGATTTGCACGTTTGTCACATAATCAGAAAGCATCAATGCTTTCTCCTTATCAATCATTGTACCATTTGAAGAAATAACCAATCTTCTAAATTTTCCAGCCGCATACATTAAAACATCTTCAATAACAGGACTCAATAAAGGTTCTCCGCCAGCTATTGACAATGTGTGGGTATTAAAATCAACAATTTGATCAATTAAATTTTTACATTCTTGAAGTGTCAAATCATCTTTTATGTTTTTAATTATTTTTTCTCTGCAATGCAAACAATTTAAATTACAAGCCGACGTTATATCCCACTGGACGTAATCCAATCTATTCATCGTTATCCTCTCCTTTAAATTTAGGGGGGTAAAATCACCCCCCCTCTCTTTAATTAAATCCCGTTATACTCCTCCTGTCTCACACATACAACAATCACAACAAATAGTGCAAATCGGTAAATCAACTCCCTCAATTTCGTCATGAAATTCGAAGTCGTCAGGTAATTTCAAATCTTCAACTTTCAAAATCCCTTGCATTTTTATTCACCT
Source organism: Candidatus Falkowiibacteriota bacterium (assembly GCA_026987855.1). Taxonomy (GTDB): domain Bacteria; phylum Patescibacteriota; class Patescibacteriia; order Patescibacteriales; family JALSMD01; genus JALSMD01. The sequence continues at coordinate 2,142 of JALSMD010000036.1, forward strand.
CCTTGTTTTAGTTTTTCAAAAAAACTCTATCACCTCCTTTCCTTTAAAATTTTAAAGAACATATTACTTCTGGGCAGTTGCCTCTAAAATACGGTGCCAATGTTTATGGCCCAAATCATTATCATAAAAACTAAATTTTTTGACTGATATATTTTTAAAACCTTGTTTCTTAAAAAATCCTATAATCTCTTTTTCATCAATACTAATTTTACAAATTCTATCAGATTTATCAAAAGTGTGCAAAAAAAACCATCCACCTTTTTTTAGGTTTTTGTAGGCTGTCTCAAACAATTTTTGCTTATTTTTTAAAAAATGTAAAACATAATTTGAAAAAACTAAATCATAAGGTCTATTTTTAGAAAGATATAACTTTTCCAAATTTACTCCAACATTTTTATCAACTCCTTCACACTTCCAACCTAACTGTTTAAGACAAGCAACATCAAAAAATTTACCAGCGCCTAAATCTAACGCCTTTCCTGGTTTTTTGAATTTAATATTTACAAAATTTTCTAAATAAATATTCATATATCATTTTAATAACATTCATTAAACTATGTTTATATAACTATAATAATCGTAATTAAAATATATAACATTGGAGCGCAACCTATTACAATTGCTAAATTGCCTCAAAATAATCTTTCGCCCACTGAAAATATTCAGTATTTTTAAAAGTTAATTTAGGCTTTTTATATTTTTCATTCTCGTCAATGCAACTAAATATCCCGTCTTTTTTCTTTAATAAATATAAACCGCGCAAAGCAATATTATAAGCGCCGTTATCATCTCCATTCTTGATGCCTAGCTTATTATCTTTTCTAGTATCAAACCCGCAAGCCGGACACTGGATATAATCCTCAGCTGTGTCTGTCATAGAATTTCTGATATTTAAAATCAAATTAAATAAATATAAGAAATTTTTAATGGCATCAGCGCTTAACTCTTGTGTTTTTTTAGTCATTTTTTTAATTAAGTCACCAGAAAAATCTTTGATACCAAACTCATTCTGTAATAAATCTTTTAATTGTAAAGTAATTGATCTTTCTATAACATTCCTGCCTTCTTTTCTTTCTTCTGTTGAATCATTGCTATAAATACGATAACCCCCCTGATTATTGTTTAATTTTTTATCATATCTTATCCGATCAACATCGGAATAAACCATTACTTCTTGTTTATCTTCGTCTTTATAAGAAAAAACAAAGCGGTTTTCATTGTCTAACCAATGCATAGATAACTTATAGTTTTTTTGCAATTTTTCAATAGTGTCTTTACCAGCATATTGCGGATAAATTCTTTTGCGCCATTGGCAAGCCGGACAAACCTTTGAAGTATTGGCGGCTAAAACATAATAAATAATACCTGTTTGCTTAAACTTTTTAATTTCATCGAAGGATTTGAAAGGCGCTGAAAGTTGTGGTGCTTGCCTTTGATTTTGTTTTTCTTTGTCCACGACAAAACCTAATTTATCAACCAAAGCTTTTTCAAATTGTTGATAAACATTTTTCTCAATTTTTTGCCGGGCTGATTTAAAACC
>JALSMD010000037.1 GCA_026987855.1 Candidatus Falkowiibacteriota bacterium
ATTGATGGCAGGCCAGGTCGTAGCCTCCACTATTATTTAAAAAGCGAAATTCCAGTGGGTTACTCAGAGGAGATCCATGGTTTAAGTGATGAATTTTTAGAAAAAGAAGGCAGAGACCCAAAAGAAATTCTCAAAAAGTTAAGAGAATTTTTGGGGAATGATATTATTGTGGGGCATAATGTTAATTTTGATTTAGCAATGATTAAAGAAAATGGTCGCAGACGTGGAATAAATTTTTCTTTTTTTGGCTGGCATGACACCTTAGATATTTCTAGGCGTTTCCTAGAGCTCGAAAATTACAAATTAACAACTATTGCTAAGTCCCTAAAATTAAGATCAGCCAGCCATAGCGCTGACGATGATGTAGCTGCCACGGTTGACTTATTGTCCGAACTTATTAAATATTTAAAAAAAGATGATTTAAAGAGAGAAAAATTATGGAATAAATTTAAGAAGAAGTTTATTTTTTTAGCACAACAACTAGATTCGTGGCGTCCACTTATTAAAAAACAAAGGCCAGCGCGTGTTTTACAAATTGTGTTAGAAGAATCAGGCCTAAAAGAATTTTACCAGAAGGATTCTTCTAGTAAGACACGATTAAAGTCCTTAGATACTTTAATAAAATTATTTCAAAAAAGAGACGATGCAAATGAGAGTTGCGAAGTTTCTTTTAATAATTTAATACATTATATTTCTTTGGTTAGGAATATTGATTTTTTGGGATTAGATCAAGGAAAGATCCCCATTGTTACTATACATCAGGTAAAAGGACTTGAATTTGATTATGTTTTTTTAATAAAAATGAATGAAAAATTTTTTCCTTCCTACAAGGACTATAATGATTTAGAAGAGGCAAAGCGATTATTTTATGTTGCTTTAACGCGTGCCCGCAAAAAGATTTTTATATCATATAGTAATTTTGATGACTTTAATCGTCCTCTTTCTCCCAGCCATTTTATAAATTTTATTGACAAAAAATATTGCCAACAAATATGAAGGATGTTAATTACAAAATATATACTCTTGGCTGTAAGGTCAATCAATACGATTCTGCTTTAATTAGTCAGGTGTTGCAATCATACGGTTTTTGTAAAGTAAACAGAGATGCTGATTTAGCAATTATAAATACTTGCGCTGTTACCCAAAAAGCTATTAGTAAGGACAAAAGAATGATAAACCGTGCTAGACGCGAAAATCCAAAGGCAAAAATAATTGTATTTGGTTGTTGGCCACGGGTATATTCTGGTTTAATAAAATTAGATAATGTTGATTATATTCTTGGCGCGGGCGAATTTGATAAGTTATTTAAAATAATTAAAATAATTTATAAAGTTAAGAAAAAATTAAATTTACCAGATATAGTAGCCACAGACCGAACTAGATATTTTTTAAAGATACAGGATGGTTGTGAACAGTTTTGTACATATTGTATCATACCATTAGCAAGAGGAAAGTTAAAAAGTAGGCCTGCAAAAAAAATTATTAAAGAAGCCAAAAACGCAATAAAACATAATTATAAAGAGATAGTTTTAACTGGCATTCATCTTGGTTTGTATGGCAAGAAGGGAAGAGGAAATTTTAAATATGATTTAGCCGATTTGATTAAAAAGATTTTAGTATTGCCTGGCTTAGGGCGCTTAAGACTAAGTTCTATAGAGATTACTGAAATTGATGATAAAATAATTAATTTACTCAAGAAAGAAAAAAAGCTTTGCCCACACCTTCATATTCCTTTGCAGTCTGGATCAGATAAGATATTAAAATTAATGAATAGACCGTATACAAAAGATTACTTTAAAAAGCAAGTCAATAGAATCAGAAAGGTTGTTCCTGATATAGCTATTAGCACTGATATTATTGTCGGCTTTCCGGGAGAAACTGATCAAGATTTTAAGGAAACTTGCCGTTTTACTAGAGAAATTGGCTTTAGCCGTATTCATGTTTTTTCTTTTTCTGCGCACCCGATGACTCTTGCTTTTCACTTTCCAGATAAAGTTAAGAGTGAAGTTATTAGCAAAAGATCAAAAATTTTAAGATCAATTGGCGAAAAATTAGAAGAGTCTTTTAAAAATAAATTTAAAAATAAGACATTAGAAGTTTTTGTGGAAAGGCAGGGAAATAATTATTTAATTGGCCGTAGTGAGTATTATTTTGAAGTAAAATTTAAACCAGATAATATAGTTGACAACATAGTTGACAATTATCAAAATAAACATTATAATAATTTAATTAATAAAATAGTTGCTGTAAAATTTTAAAATAAAAAAGGAGGGATTTTATGGGCAAAGTAAAAGTAAATGGTCGTAGAGAAATTGAACAGCAATTAACTCCAAAAAATGTAATAGATAAAGTTTTTGGCAAGCGTGTACTAAACATCTTGATTTTGTATTTACTTGAAAAAAGTGAAACAAACAAGGAAGAGATCAAAGAGCTTTTGATCAATTCTTTGCCATTTAGGTTACAAAATGCGCTTTTTGCGCAAATAGATGACGAAAAAGAAAGAAAATTAAGAGATAAATTTTTGGCTATAATTGAGGAGTTTACCATACAACTACACAATTTAACAAAGAGAGAATGTAAGAATTGCAAGAAGTGTCATTTTAATAGTTTTTGCCCTGAAAGAAAAGAATAATTGTTACTAGAGTCAAAGCGGCATTTTGCCGCTTTTTTATTTTGTGGTATAATTTAATTAGTATTTTTGATTTTTAGTTATATCACAATGCCTAAAAAGTATATTACTATTACAATAAATAACAAAAAAATAAAGTGCAAGGAAGGTCAAACTATAAAAGAGGTTGCTGAAAAGAATGGGATTTTTATCCCTGGGCTTTGTTCACACCCTGATTTTCCTCCCAAGGCAAATTGTCGCATTTGTTTAGTTGAAATAGAAGGAAGCAAAAAATTAGTTCCTTCTTGTTCAACAAAGGTTAGTGATGGCATGATCGTTAACACAGAGTCAGAAAGAGTGGCACGGATCCGTAATTTAAATATTGAATTGATTTTTGCTGAACATATTGAAAAGTGTCCAACATGTATTTGGCGTTTTAATTGTCCTTTACTTAAATTAGCGATAAAATATAAAGTTCAAATTAAGCGTTTTCCAGACCGTAAAGGTAAGAGGAAAATATATAAATTCGCCAATGCCGTTGAGATTGATGGAACGCAGTGTATTGATTGTAGAAATTGTATTGACGCTTGTTCTGTCTTACAGAATATTCATTATTTGGAATTAAAGGGAAAGGGGAGCAGGCAAGAAGTAGTTCCTACCAAAAATAAAAATATACAATGTATCTATTGTGGGCAATGCGCCCTACATTGTCCAGTAAGCGCAGCCCAAGAACAGGCGCATTGGCCAGAAGTAGAAAAGCTCTTGAAGAGTAAAAAAAAGATAATGATAGCCCAATTTGCCCCGGCTATTAGAGTAAGCATTGGCGAAGAGTTCGGAGCGCCTTATGGCACAGTTGTTACAGAACAATTAGTGGGATCATTGCGTCGTCTGGGGTTTGATTATGTTTTTGATGTAAATTTTGGCGCTGATATAACAACAATTATTGAGGCAGAAGAGTTAATTGATAGAATAAAGAATGGTGGAATGCTTCCAATGTTTACTTCTTGTTGCCCAGCCTGGGTAAGGTATTTAGAAGTTTATCACCCCAATCTTTTGCCGCATTTAACA
>JALSMD010000038.1 GCA_026987855.1 Candidatus Falkowiibacteriota bacterium
TTTGTTGGGGCCAATAATGACCGAAAACGAGGAAATGAAAAAAATTTTTTCCCCGAATGGACAACTGTTAAAGTCAGGAGAAACCTACAAAATGAAAAAACTTGCTAATGTTTTAGAAATATTAGCCTCTGAGGGAGAAAAATTTTTTTATTATGAAGCTGCTAAAAAAATTGCAGCCGACTGCCAAAAAAAAGGAGGGCACTTAACAGAAGAAGATTTTAAAAGCTATCAGGTTATCGAAAGAACACCCTTAAAAATAGATTACAAAAACTATCAAATATTAACCAATACACCACCCAGTGCTGGAGGAATATTAATTGTCTTTGCCTTGAAATTATTAGAAAAATATAATTTCCAAAATACCACACAAAAAAATTACGAATATTTACATAAGCTAATTTTAGCTATGGAAATAACTAATATAGCTAGAAAACAAAAATATGATAACAAAATATATGATAAAGATATTGTTGAAGAATTTTTAGGAGAAAACAATATTTCTAATTATCAAAATAAATTTACTGATTATGTAAATAAATGGGGTAGTACTACTCATATTAGTGTAGTAGACAAAAACGGTAATGCTGCTAGTATGACAACCACCAATGGTGAAGGATCTGGTTATGTGGTCCCAGATACAGAAATCATGATAAACAATATGTTAGGAGAAGAAGATTTAAATCCTTATGGTTTTCATAAATGGAAACCAAACAGGAGAATTGCTTCTATGATGTCTCCTACCATTGCCCTTAATCAAAACAAAAAAGTAATATTAGGATCTGGTGGGTCTAATAGAATTAGGACGGCGATTCTACAAACTATTATTAATGTGATAGATTTTAAAATGGATATTGCTTCAGCTATTGAATCTCCTCGTGTTCATTGGGAAGATAAAGTCTTAAACATTGAACCTGGTTTTCCTAAAGAAACAATAAAAAAATTACATATTTTTACTCAAAACAAAAAGGATAAAATTATAAACTGGACAAATAAAAATCTATTTTTTGGGGGAGTTCATGGTGTTAGTTATTGTAAAGAAGAAATAAAAGGACATGGAGATCAAAGAAGAAGTGGTGTTAGTTTAAGCGTATAAATTTTATTCATATTTCAATGCCTCAATTGGTTCCAATTTACTTGCTTTACGAGCAGGATATATGCCAAAAACTATTCCTACTATCATAGAGACTAATATCCCTAAAATAATAGAAAGGACAGAAATAACAAAATCCCAATCATATCCTAGAAAATTAACAACTTTAGCAATTATAAAAGAAACGGCAATTCCGCTAATAATCCCAAAAAACCCTCCTAATAAAGTAATAAAAATTGTCTCAAATAAAAATTGCCACAAAATATCTTTGTTGCTAGCGCCAACTGCTTTACGCAATCCAATTTCAGAGGTACGTTCAGCAATATTTACTAACATTATATTCATAATTCCAATTCCTCCAACCACCAACGAAAGTGCTCCTACAGCCACTAAAAAATATCTTAAAGCATCAGTAATAATAGTTATCATCTCTAATAATTGGGCTGCGCTCCTTACAGTAAAATCATCACTTTCACCACTATTATCCTTAATGTTGTGTCTAGACCTTAACAAAAGAGTTACTTCTTGAATAGCCGCATCAATGTTTTCTTCTTTATCTACTTTGGCCCTAATCAATCCTAAATAATCAACTCCTGAAATAATTTTTTGCGCCGTTCGCAAAGGTATGAACACTTGATCATCGTAATCTTGAAAAATGACAGTACCCCTCTCTTTCATTACTCCTATCACTAAAAAAGTATGTCTCTTTATTTTTATTCTTTTGCCAATAGGATCCGTATCGCCAAATAACTCTTTAACAACTGTATTTCCTAAAACAGCTACTCTTGCTAAATTTTTTTCTTCTTCTTCGCTAAAAAAACGCCCTTTTTCTACTTCTCCGTTCTCTACTGTTAAATATCCTACTGTGCATCCACTAATATTAGTATCATAAGAATTCGCTCCCCAACTAACTGTTCCAAAACTTTTAGAATAAGCGACTACATCAACTATATAAGGAATTTCTCTTTTTATAGCTAAAGCGTCATCATAAGTTAAAGTAGTTACTACTACTCCCATTGCTGAGGAAGGAGGTCCTTTATCTTCTGATTTGCCCGGAAAAATTCCAATTAAATTTGTCCCTAAATTTTTTACTTGGGCTAAAATTAAACTCTGTGCTCCTGCGCCTACTGACATGATGATTATAACAGAGGCTACTCCAATCACGATTCCCACCATTGTCAAAAAACTCCTAACCTTATTAGCAAGGAGGGCATTAATAGATATTTTGATGATTTGATATAAAAAAAACATATTTATTTTAATATTTCTTCCTGGGAAGCGAAACGTCTATTACGAACAGGATAGTCATCTATAATGCGGCCATCTATAATTTTAATAATTCTTTTAGCATGCTCAGCAGTATAAGTTTCATGGGTAACAAGAATAATAGTATTGCCCATATCGTTTAAATTTTGTAAAATTTGCATAATCTGAATACCCGATTTTGAATCAAGATTACCAGTTGGTTCATCAGCTAAAATTACGCTAGGCCTATTAACTAGCGCCCTCGCTATAGCAACCCTTTGTTTTTCTCCTCCGGAAATTTGATTAGTGTAATAATGTAACCTATGGCCTAGACCAACCTGTTCTAACACTTCTTGCGCTCTTTGGTCCATATTTTTTTTATCTTGCGAATAAACTAAAGGTAATTTTACGTTTTCTAATACAGTAGTGCGGGGCAAAAGATTAAAGGCCTGAAATACAAAACCAATTTCTTTGTTTCTTAACAAGGCTAATTCTGAATCACTTAACTTAGTAATATCTTTTCCTTTAAATAGATAAAGGCCGCTTGTCGGTTTATCTAATAATCCTAAAATGTGCATCAAAGTTGATTTACCTGAACCACTAGGCCCCATAATAGAAATAAATTCTCCTTTTTCAATTTCAAAAGAAAGGCCGTGCAAAACCTTAGTCACGACCTCCCCTGTTTTATATTCTTTTTTTAGATTTTTAACCTTTATTAAACTCATAAATTATTCTTCCCTTTTGATGTGCAAAATAATTTTCTCTCCTTCCTGTAAACCATCTATTACTTCTACTAAACCATCATCACCGTATAAACCTAACTTTACGGGCTTTTCTTTAACTTGCTTATTCGCTAAAACTCTTACTATTTTACTACCATCTTCCTTTTCTATAACTGCTCTAGCTGGTATTATTAAAATATTATCACGACGGGCAGTATTAATTATTACATTAGCAGTCATGCCCGGCTTGATTTCTTTGTCATATCCTCTTATATCTACAAAATCTAATTTTGTTTTATAGTAAATAACATCTTGAATAACAGTAGCAGCCGGTTCAATAAATCTCACTTTAGCTAAAAATTTCACATTATCTCCAAAAGCATCTAAGGTCACTTCAGCCTTATTTCCTACTTTGACCTTGGCAATATCTGCTTCTGAAATATCTACTTCTATTTCTAAATTGTTTTCCCCTAACATTAAAATTACTGGTTCAGCTAAAGAACTTTGTTCGCCTACTTCATAATTGACTTTTGTAATAATTCCATCAATAGGAGCTTTAATAATGCTATTATCTATTTGTTCTTTAACAACATTAAGAGCGGCTTGAGCTTGT
>JALSMD010000039.1 GCA_026987855.1 Candidatus Falkowiibacteriota bacterium
TATTTAACTCTTACTAACTATGTTATTATCTTCTTATTCTTTCTGGTTTGGATTTCTCCATATCAAGCTGGATTTTCTTGCGAAGTTCTTCCATCATTTTTTCTCGCTCTTTCATGTGATTTTTTTCATCAATTTTCACAGCAAAGAAAAATGCTACTCCTGTTATAGCCGCTGCAACAATAAAGCCGACGACCAAACTCCATTTCTTTCCCCTTTTTATAATTATCCACGCTTCCCAACTAATTAAAAAAATTATATTAAGAATTGTTGGAATAGTTAAAGTAAATCCTTCTGCCAGCATAATAAATATAATTGGTCCTCCGCCTAAAACAAAAACTGTCCAAAAGCTCGGGTCTTTTAAAGGATTGTATTTTGTTTGATGATTATTAATGTCGTTGTTTTTCATATCGTTATTTATCGCTATTAGTTATAGTGGCTGATAGCCGAAAATTTTTGTAATTTCTATTAATGGCAGATTTAATGTAAAAAACTTGGGCCAAAATAGAAACAATTAATGTGATTGCATTTCCGATGCCGCCCACATTTAATTTTGTGAATTTTACAATAATACTTAAAATAAATGTTATCACCAGGATTGTAAGGATGGTTCTCCAGAATATAAACCACCACACCTGGAAAGCGTCTTCCATTGAAATATTTTTTTCTTGCATAATTTTTCTAGTTAATTTTTAAATATTTAAAGTATTCACAAATAATGACATGGGGGCTCCTTTATTTTTTATTTTTGTCATCTAACAAATTTTTGCACTCCTTCCTTATTTTTTATTTGTTAACATTATAGAAAATTAAAATTGAATTGCAATATAAATAATTTTTTAAAAAACAAACAACTTCAAATAATCAATTTTCTGAAAGAAAATTTAAAAAGTTTTAATTGCTCCCGTTAATAAACAACATTTATGCGACTGTGCGGGATGATGGCAGCAGCTATCAAACCGATATGTCACATAGACGACAATTATACGAAGTCGCGGATAACAGTAAGTGACAAAGTCAACTGGCGTGCGACGCCCTTCCATTGTGCGAAAAGTAGCGAGCAGTCCTAATCGAAGATGAAGAAAGAGCGAGCGGTTTCCGCACAACTATTTTTTATCTGAATAAAATTCTGATAAAAGTTAATATTACATAAACTAATATTATTATTAGTCTAACAAAAATATTGCTTTTATGCAAGTTATATTGCGTGGTTGAGATTACATTCTAGGGATAATTAATGTTATTTTAAGACAAAAACGAAGTAAAAACTATTTTATGATAAGGGAACATTCTGTTCGTTTTATAACTACTACACCTTCTCTTGGTATTGTAATGATTTAACCATTGGTTTAGTTTATATTATAGCATCTCCTGATTACCATAAAAAGAACAATATTTCCAGAAAAACTCTCTTTTGATAGTTTTGTAAAAAACTCTCTATTTTTCTATAAAGGAAAAAGCCGCTGACTTTTGTTAGCGGCTTTTAAATATACTAAAATAAATTTCCAAATTATCTTTATGTCTCCCTGGTATTCTATTAAAGTTTTTAAATCACTATTTCAGCAGATTCGGCAAGTTTAGCAAGTAGTCCTGGTATTCTATTAAAGTTTTTAAATCGCTGTTTCTTAAAAAATCGGCAACTTTTTTAACCTTATCAAAAAATCCCCTAAAAACTGTTTCTATCTCTTCTTCTTTTAACTTACGGTCTTCGTCAACAAATGAGAAAACTAAAAATTTTTGTTTTTGTTCAATGCTGTGATAAACTCCTAGATATCTAAAATCAAAACAAGAAGCTAACAAAGAACAATTTAGCTGTATTGCTGTTCGTTCAATTTCATAAAATCTAAAAGTGCCCAAGCTGTCAATAATATCTTCTGAGATATTATCAATAGAACTAGCTACAAAAGCAAGGTATAAATTTGCTTTTGTTTTTCTTTTTTTCTGCCAAAATTCTGTATTCTTGTCTTTGATATTGCAGGTTAAATTTAAATAAATTAATGAATGATGGTCAATATTAAATGTCTTGGTCTTGTTAACTAAAAATTTTCTGTCTACTCTACCATGTCTCTCCAAAACTTGTTTCAAATTATTACAGGCAATAAAAATAATATCTGTTAAAGAAACAAAATGTAAAGAACTTTTCATTATACCCTCCTTTCTATTATGTTTTAATCTTGACTTTATATTTAAATATATTAAAATAATATAACACACTGATCATTAAAATACAAGAAAAAACTAACAAAGGGGGCGTAATGACGGTTTCTTCTGATTTTTCACCAAAAAATTTATCCCAAAAAATGGACATTCTACAATTTCTGTTTGAAAACGATTTATTAAAAATCAATCCTCGCACAAACAAATCTTTTTTAAATGTTCTAAAACTGATTTCCGATATTGAAAAACTAAAAGAGTTAGCTATATTAATTGCCATGAAATTAAGAAAAGATAAAATAAAATTTAATGTTATTACTGGGGTCCCGCCTTACGCAGATTCGTTAGCATTATTGGTAGCAGAACACTATCAATTATTTACTGGCAAAAAAATAAAATTCTTTAAATATAAAAAACAAGGAAAACATTTTATTCCCTTATTCCATAATAAAGAAAAAAAACAAATTATAATAATAGATTTTGCGCTTAATAACAATACAAAAAAATTTAAAAAAGCGGCAAAAAAAGCAGGACAAATTAAAACAATAATTACTATAATAGGAAACAATAAAAATGCTTTAATATCATAACCTAAGATTTTGAAAACCAGCCTTCGGGCTGGTTTTTACTTTTTATAAACTTTTTCTATAGCCAATCTAGCAAGTAAATATGATATTGTTGATTCAGCTCCTTGATTAAAATTAAGGGAATACTTGCCAAGTCCATCATAACAACCACCAGTTGCTTCATCATAAACCATTTGCCCAAGGTGATTTTTTCCCAAAAACCATTCAAAACACAATTTTGCTTGTTTCATATATTTGTCCTTACCGGTGGCCAAATAAGCTGTCACTAAAGATTCAACAGCTGAGGCAGTATCTTCTGGCTGTTGGTCAAAATATGCTCTTTTGCCATTACGGAAATACCAACCATCTTGACCAATCGGAGAGAAATAGTCTTTTTTATCAAAAGTAATTCGAGACAAAAAGTCAATAGACTCTTCAGCAACTTTTAAATACTCTTCTTTACCTAAACTCAAAAATGCCCTAAACAAAGCTTCTGGCAATTTGTAATTAGAATAAGTAAGATAATTTTCAAACCAAAGCCATCTTTCTTCAATCTTTTTATTCCTTTCATTTTTTGTTTGTTTGTTATAATGTTTAACTAGTTTATCTGCCAACTTTTTCATTATTTGTTTTACACCCTTAACTTCTTTACTTCTGTCTAAGTAAAATAAACCAATAATAGTGAATGAAATGGCACGCAAAGAAACTAAATGTGAAGCGCAAGGTAATGATTTTCTTAAAATAACTTTAGCTTGCCTTTTGATGTCGTCAGAAATATTTTCACAATTTATTAGACGTCCTAAAGCCCAAATAGCGCGCCCATAAGAATCTTCACTTTCATCACGACCATTAAAAGAACGCATATAATTTACAAAATTGTTAAATTTGCCATTGGATTTTTGGGTAAACTTAATAAAATTAAAATAAATTTTTA
>JALSMD010000040.1 GCA_026987855.1 Candidatus Falkowiibacteriota bacterium
AGCTCTTTCTGATTAATTTTGCCGGTATAACCTAAAATGTGGGAAAGCGATTGGGCAGGCAACTCATATTGACGTCTACCTTTATTTGAAAGCACTACTCCCGGCCAATGAGCTGACTTTAAATACAAGAACATTGCTTTTTCATATTCAATATTGTCAGCTACAAATAATGGTTTATACGACTCAAGTGACCCTATTTTTATTTGTTCTAAACGATTTTTTGCTTCTTCTATGGTAGAGGTCCCTAATACAGTAGAAATATCTAAGAAAATACTATCTAATTCTTCTCCTTGGGGCAAATCGGCTGGAATGAAATATAAAAGAAAGTTTGCTGTGTTACGTACTAACGGCCTTAAATTATTATCATAAATTATACCGCGTTTTGCTTCAATTCTCTCAAAACGAATTCTGTTGCCTTCTGCCATTTTATAATAATAATCCCCCTTGACAATCTGCAAATAAGCACTTCTAGACAAAAGAATAAAAATAAAAATAAACAAGAAAAAACCTAAAAAAGGGATTTGATTATAATTAAAAGCTTTGCCAACTATATCTTTTTTGCCAATATCAGGAGAAAAAGAATCTTCTGTCCATTGTAATTTATAGGAAAAATCGTCAATTTTTCCATATTTAAATCTCCCTTCTTGAATAAAAAAAGGGTTATCTATTTTTATTTTTTTCCAAAAATGGAAACTACGTAACCCCTTAATCATAACTATTTTTTTAAAATTTTTACAAAAGTATCGCTAGGAATATCTACTTTCCCTTTTCCCATTGCCATCATCTTCTTTTTTCCCTTCTTTTGTTTTTCCAATAATTTTCTCTTTCTAGTCACATCACCACCATATAACTTTGCAGTAACATCTTTTCGTAAGGCAGGTAGTCTTTCGCTTGCAATTATTTTTCCTCCAATGGCTGCCTGAATCTTAACCATAAACATTTGGCGAGGCAAGCTTTCTTTTAAAACTTTAACTATTTCCTTCCCCCTTCTATAAGCCTCATCTTCATAAACAATAGTCGCCAAAGCCTCTACCGGCTCTTCAGCCACCAAAATATCCATTTTAACAACTTTTGCTTCACGATAACCTAAAAATTCATAGTTAAGTGAAGCATAACCAGAACTAACACTTTTAATCTTGTCATAAAAATCAGTTAAAATAGAGCTCATTGGTATTTCATAATGCAAAACTGCTCTGGTTTGATCAATGTATTCAGTGTTTTTATATACTCCCCTCTTATCTTGAGTCAAACTCATCACTGCTCCAACATATTCTTTTGGCGTAATAATATCTAAACTCACCCAAGGCTCTTCTATTTTTTCAATCGTCTCACGTGTCGGAAATTGCTGTGGCGTTCTAATTGTTTCCACTTCACCATTCTTTTTATAAATTTTGTAAGCAACGCTAGGAACGGTTACAATTAAATCAAGTCCGTATTCTCTTTTTAATCTCTCTTGAAATATTTCTAAATGTAGTATACCTAAAAAACCGCATCTAAAACCAAAGCCTAAAGCATGTGAATGTTCTGGTTCATAAACTAAAGCAGCATCATTTAATTTTAACTTTTCAATTGCATCTCTTAACTCATTAAAATCATCCCCCTCTCGCGGAAAAATTCCTGCAAAAACCATAGGTTTTACTTCATGATAACCCTGTAAAGGACAAACATCTTTCGCTTTAGCTAAGGTAATAGTATCTCCTACTCGGCACTCACTGACATTTTTTAGACCAGTAACAATATATCCTATCTGTCCTACTTTTAACTCATTGCAGCTAAAATAGTCTGGCTTAAAAATGCCTATATCAATTGCTTCGCTTTCTGTTTTTGTTGCCATTAGTTTAATTTGATTATACTTATAAATGTGTCCGTCAATAATGCGCACATAAGCTACCACTCCTCGATATTCATCATAATTAGAATCAAAAATAAGCGCTCGTAAGGGCGCTTTGGAATCGCCTTGGGGAGCAGGGATCTTTTTAATAATATTGTCTAATATATTCTCTACACCCTCTCCTGTTTTACCAGAGGCATAAATAATTTCTTCTTCCCTACATCCTAATAATTGAACTATTTCATTTTTAGTTTTCTCAGGTTGAGCAGCTGGCAAATCAATTTTATTTACCACTGGAATAATCTCCAGGTTTTGTTCCATGGCTAAATATAAATTAGCCAAAGTCTGTGCCTGAATTCCTTGAGTAGCATCTACTAGAAGAATAGCTCCCTCAACTGCAGCCAAACTTCTAGAAACCTCATAAGAAAAATCAACATGGCCGGGAGTATCTATCAAATTTAAGGTATAACCATTATAATACATAGTAACCGGTTGCAACTTTATAGTAATCCCTCTTTCTCTTTCCAAATCCATTCTGTCTAAAATTTGACTTTTCATTTTTCGCTCTTCTACTGTTTTGGTTATTTCTAACATCCTATCAGCTAAGGTTGACTTACCATGATCTATATGAGCGATAATACAAAAATTTCTAATATTTTGCATAAAATTATATTTATTTCGCCTTTTATCCTCCTTTTAAAGTTTTATAAACGATTCTCTCTATTTCAGATAATAAATTACATTCAATTAAAACTCCTCCTATTTCTAGCCTAAAACCAACAATTAATTCTTTGTTTTCTTCTCCCCTGATCTTTAACATGCCTTTTAATCCTAATCTCTTAGCAATTCCCAAAGATAACTCTTTTTTTTGTTTTAAGGAGAGTGGTAGAGCATACTCTAAAAAAATCGGTCCAATTTTTTTTTCTAAAAATTTATCTATTCTCTCTCTATTTGTTTTATCCTTTTTTTGTTTTATATTTTTAATATCATAAGAAGAAATTTTTGGCAACTCTACGATCTCTAAATTAAGAAGTAATTTTTGAAAAAATAAATTATGCCATTTAATTAACAATTCTTCATCCAAAGAAGAAAAATAAATTTTTAGAGTTTGTATAGTTTTATTTCGGATATCTTTTTGGATTTGATTATAAATATCTTTTTGATAATCCTCTATGCTTTTTTTTGCTTGTTTGATAATTCTTGCCTTTTCTTTCTCAATCTCTATGCGTGCTTTCTCTTGTATTCTATTAGCCATTTCTTTTGCGTCTTTAATCATTTCTTGTACATCTCTACGCGCTTCTATAATTTCTCTTTGTTTTAAACGCATAAACTCTTCTTTTTCTCTTTTTAGTTCTTCCTCCCTCTTTTCTACCTGTCTCATCTTCTCTTCATCTTCTTCTATTTTTTTAATTAAAGGTTTATATAACAATTTATCTAGCACAATCAAAAGAAGGCCAAAATTAACAATTT
This sequence comes from Candidatus Falkowiibacteriota bacterium, assembly GCA_026987855.1. Lineage (GTDB taxonomy): Bacteria > Patescibacteriota > Patescibacteriia > Patescibacteriales > JALSMD01 > JALSMD01. The sequence continues at coordinate 3,302 of JALSMD010000040.1, forward strand.
GGGCTACTAAAAGTTTTATATCTATGCCTAACTTGCCTAACAATTCCATATACTAGTCAACAAATTTAAGAATTAAAGCAACTACTAAGGCATAGATTGCTATTGCCTCCGCAAAAGCAATAGCAATAATCATTGCGATTTGAATTCGATTAGAATTTTCAGGATTGCGAGCCATACCAATTAAAGCGGCTGCGCCTATAATGCCGATGGCTATAGCAGGACCAATTGTCCCAATAGCCATAGTAAATG
>JALSMD010000041.1 GCA_026987855.1 Candidatus Falkowiibacteriota bacterium
TGGCCCCAACAAAGTTAAACAATAGTGTTGAAAGTCATTTAACTTAATGCCATGACGAGCATAGTGAATAGCAGGCTCAACAATAACCTCAAGGGGGAGTTTGCCTAATTTTTTATGAGCATAAATAAAACCGGCAACATTGCCTGGCACAGCCATAGAAGCAAGACCGATATGAAACTCTTGGATAGCATTGCCAAAATTGACCTCAATTGGATAAAAATGTAAATTATCAGCTCGTTTTTTAAGAGGAGTTTGAGCAAAAAAATCAAAAAGTATATTTTGGTTGTTTTGTGTATGTGCAAGCAAAAATCCCCCTCCTCCTAACGAGGTTAACATAACCTCTGCTACACAAGAAGCAAAACCAGCAGCTATTATCGCATCAAAGGCGTTTCCGCCCATTTTTAAAATTTCTATGCCGGCTTCTGCTGTTTTAGGATGCCCAGCAGAAATAACTCCATACTTCATATTTTTAAAATTAATAGTTAATTATTTTTATTTTAACTAAAAATGTTAAAAAGCGGAAGTCTGTTTTTAAAGTTCTTGTTTTTATTGGCCTAAATTTGTTTATAAGTTTATTTTTTGAATTAAAGTTAAAATTAAATTACTTTTTGGAATTGTTAATTTTTAATATCAATTATTATTTTCCTTTAAAAATTTTTAAGATTAAATATAATAAAATATGCTTTTCAAATTTTTATAATTTAATTTGCCTATTCTTATAAAAATATGTTATAATAATATTATTATAAAAAGAATAAAATTATGTTAACAAACAACTTGATTTTATATAGCACAAAAATTTTATTAGAATTCTTTTGGAAGTTTGTATATTTTCCAATTTGGTGGTATTCAAAGGGCTTACTGTTAGTAATTAAAAAATTAATCATTTTTTTATCAGATCGCCAAAAAGCATTGGCGCTTTTTGTTTGGATTAAAAATATATTTAGGCCAATGTACGGCCAGCATGATTGGCAGGGCATTTTAATTAGTATTATTATTAGAATATTTCAAATATTATTTCGTAGTTTGGTAATGTTTTTTTGGTTATGTGTAGTTATATTTTTATTGTTTTTTTGGTTAACTTTACCTTTATTTGTTGGTTATGAGATTATTTTTCAACTTGCTGCTTTATGAGCTCTCAAGATAATACACAAAAAAACATAATTCAATTTGTTGCATGTCCTGTTTGTGGTGGAAGTGGTAAAAATAAAATTAAATTAGGTTGTTCTAACTGTGGTGGCTTAGGACTAGGTTCTTTTTATGAAGGCCAATTCTTTTATTGGGCTCCTCAATTAGGAACGACTGTAATTGAATTAGATCGTTTTCGTAAGAAAATGGAGAAAATCATTAAATTCTTTTTTTATTTAATAGGGATTTTTGGTTTGTTTTCTTTGGCTTTTTGGATTTATCTTCATTGGAACAATTATCAGTTAATAGGATGGAAGGCATTGTTTTTTTGGCGAGAAACACATATTTTACTTTTGGTATTTTGGTTGAGTGTAGTTGCTGATATGTTTCTTGTTTTTATTACTGTTGAAGAAATATTAAAAAAACAAAAAATCAAACCTTTGCCTTATGAAGAAAAAAGAAAAATAAAAAACATTCCAAGCAATTGGGAAGAATTAAAATCTTTTAAATATAAACTTGATGTTTCTCGCGCCTATAGCAAAGAAGCATTTTATATTGTTGAAGAAGCATTTATTTTTGCGCGCAGCTTAGGACACGCTAAAATGGAACCCATACATTTGTTTTATGCCTCTTTGTCTTCAAAGCAAGTTGCCGCTATTTTTACTCGTTTAAATGTTGATGTTTCTCGCCTAGTTTTTTTAATAAAAAAACAATTACAAAAAATTGTAGAAAAAGGAATGTTGACAAAGATATCTAAAGAAGCTAAAGAGGTATTAGTTGAAGCTTACTTAGAAGCATATCAGCTTGAATTAAAAGAGGTAGAAGTAATGAATTTATTATTGCCATGTATGCGTAAAGATAAAGCGTTAGCTGAAATTTTGTATGAATTAGAAGTAGACGAAAATAAAATAAATAATGTTATTTTGTGGTTTATTATCAACAAAAAATTAGTTGAGGCTTATAAAGAATATCGTCGTTTGGCTCGTTTTAAGCCCTCTTCTAATATGGATAGGGCTTATACAGCAGTTGCCACCCCAATTTTAGATCATTTTTCTTATGATTTAACACGAGCAGCTAAATGGGGTAAACTCCCTTTTTGTGTAGCAAGAGAAAAAGAAATAGAGAAGATTTTTGAAAGCTTTGAAAGTGGTCAACACGGAGTAATCTTAGTAGGACCTCCTGGCGTAGGTAAAAAAACTATTATTGATGGCATTGCTCAGTTAATGGTTAAAGAAGATGTGCCAAAAATATTAAAAGACAAAAGATTAGTAGAACTTGATGCAGCCAGACTAGTCAGCGGCGCTAATGCGGCTCAAGCACAAGAGAGAATGTTAGTAGCCATTGATGAGGCCGTACGAGCTGGCAATATTGTACTTTATATTGACAATATTGAAAACATTATTGGTATTACTGCTGGCGGAGAAGAAAGTCTTGATTTGTCTGAGGTTTTAGCCTCAGCCTTATCAAGATATAACATTTTTTGTCTAGCAACAGCAACTAGTCAAAATTATACTAAATATATTGAAGGAACTCCTTTAGGAAACACTATGGCTAAAATTTCAATAGATGAACCAGATGATAATAAAGCAATTCAAATTATTGAAAGCAAAATAGGTGCCATTGAGGCTAAGTATAAGGTTTATTTTTCTTACAATGCTATTGAACAAGTACTTAAATTATCAAAAAGATATATTCATGACAAATACTTACCTAGTAAAGCCATTGAAATTTTGAATTCTATTGCAGTAAGGACTTTGAAAGAGAAAGGGGAAAATTCAATGGTTACCAAAGATGATATAGCACAAGTTATAAGTGAAATTACCGGAATCCCTGTAACTAAAATTAGTGAGGAGGAAGGCCGCAAATTATTAAATTTAGAAGAAAAAATCCATGAGCGAATGATCGATCAAGAAGAAGCAGTAAAAATGGTAGCCGCTAGTTTGCGTCGTGCCCGCGCTCAGTTGAGAGAAGGAAAAAGGCCAATAGCTAATTTCTTATTTTTAGGACCAACCGGTGTAGGAAAAACAGAACTCGCTAAAACTATAGCAGAAGTATACTTTGGCAATGAGAATTATATGATTAGATTAGATATGAGCGAGTACCAACATCCTGACAGTGTAAAAAAGATGATTGGATCAGCCGATGGCACATTGGGTTATTTAACTGAAGCGGTTCGTAAATCTCCTTTTTCTTTAGTATTACTTGATGAGTTAGAAAAAGCTCACCCGGATATTTTGAATTTGTTTTTGCAAGTTATGGATGATGGCCGTTTAACTGATGGGCAGGGAAGGACGATAGATTTTACTAATAGTATTATTATTGCTACTTCTAATGCTGGTGCCCTTTATATCCAAGAACAACTAAGAGGTCATTTAGATGATGTCACTTCA
>JALSMD010000042.1 GCA_026987855.1 Candidatus Falkowiibacteriota bacterium
TATAAAGTTGTCCAAAAATTATTATTATGCCAACTATACACATTAAATTTATCTAATGTTTCTCTAAACAAAGCAACTTGATCTTTGTATCCCTCATAATTAATATTTTTTAGAAAATAATCATTATTTATAGGATAAATTAAATTAATTATATCTAAACCTAAGGCACGACAACGAATATGTGCGTTTTCTTTCTTTTTGGGACAGGCAGTGATAGGCAATTTTCCTTCTATTTCTTCCTTATATTTTCCCACGTATGGATAAATAAAGTGATTTAAGATATATTTATCAGGCCAATAAGAATCTTGTAAAATTTTTAATCCTATTTTTTTAATTTCCTGTGAGTCATCACGACTAAGCCCCCCTTCTAACTCAGAAAAATAAAAACTTGTTAGTTTGTTTTGTAATTTTAATAAATTATCAAAACTATCCGGATTATCTTTAGAAAACAAGGTTTCTATATCATAGTTATCACCAAATAGTTCCTGTAGACTTTGATTATAGTGTAAATAGGTCAAATCTTGCCTTAAACCACGGAAGAAAGCAATAATTTTGTAAATACTGGCCCATTCTTTTTTTAAATCATCGGATTGAAAAATGTCATAAGAAATAAGACTGGCGGCAATAGTAGTTATACGCCAATCATTTTCATCTAACAGACAGTCAAGGCACTCTTGGGTGCGAAAGTATAAAGGAAAAACAAGATTTAACCAGTGACTAGCTAAATAAAAATTGTTTAATTTAGCATTGCCTTGATACTGGCGAGGGGGCTCAAAGCTTGAATAATCTATTTCATAAAAGAAAATAGGAGATTTAGCAGTCTTCTGCGCTTCCCTAATTAAGCTCAATTCTTTGTTAACATCTACCTTCAAATAACTAGGAACCTCAAAATAAAATTTTTCTGCTTCCTGAGAAGTAAACTTATTTTCATCAATAAATTTTGTGCTAACATTAATTTGTTTGGATGTTGGTTCTAATAATTTTAAGGTAACCGCAAAATAAGCAGCCTCCATCCTTTCTGCTTCTAAAACGGGGTCATTAGTTAAACCACTATCAAGTTTTCTTTTTTGATACCTTTTATTGGCAATATCAAACAACTCTCTACTAATATTCCATAATTTTTCGTAAAAAATATTCTTTTCTATTTCTTTAAAAGACTGCTTTAATACATTTTGATAATAATAAATTAAATAATCGCTAGTTATAATAATGGGAATATTGTTATCTAAAAAATATCTATATAAATCATTTAAATTGTTAGCTTTAAATTGATTATCTAAAACAACAAACCCATTCTGGTTCAATTTTTCTATATTTTCATCTGATATCTCTATCTTCCTAGCTAAATCATAATAATTAGATGCTTGTGATTTAACATTTAAAGGAAGTTCATAATTTAGGGCCACAGACACCAAAGCTTCTCCATACTTGTGATAAAAATTACCAAATAACAAATTTTCAACTTGATTTAGTGTACTTGAAGCGCTATTAATGTCATTTTGATTATTATTATTTTGTTCATCTTCTGGCAATTTACCAATATTTAAATGGCCGTCTTTATCTTGTTCTTCTTTTACAGAAATATCTTTTGGCATGGTATCTTTGGGGGCGGATTTCTTTAAGTAAATTAACAAGCCTACCATAGCTATAATAATAATCACCAAAAAGCTAATAACTAACATTAAAAGCAAACGATTATTAAAGAAACCTGTCGTCTTAATGTTTTGACCAAAACCTTCTTGATTGTTGTTCATCATAAAGTTATTTTAAATATTTTGCTTTATTTTTTAAATGCTCCTGATAGGTGCGGGAGAAAATTGTTTTGCCATCTACAAAACTGGTCAAAAAGTAATTATAATCGGTATAAACAGGATAAATAGCAGCTCTAATAGCTTTTAAACTGGGGTTGCAAATTGGTCCTGGAGGAAGTCCTGAATAACGATAAGTATTGTAGGGAGAATCTATCTCTGTGTCTCTCTTAGTATATTGTTTCTTGTTTATTCCTAAAACATAGGCAAGAGTAGCGCATGATTCTAAGGGTTGTCCTCTTTTTAAACGATTCCAAAAAATGCCCGAAACAATCTTCATATCCTCCTCGCTACGCACTTCTTTTTCAATAATAGAAGCTAAAATGATAATTTCATATAAACTTTTACCTTGTTTTAAAATATCGGCGCGCATTTGTGAGTTAACTTTTTTGTCAAAATTAGAAAGCATTTTGAAAACAATATCTTCAGCGCTCGCATTATTATAAATACGATAGGTATCAGGAAACAAAAACCCTTCCAAATTAGCACCAGGAGGAACATCTTCTAAAAAAGATGGGCGTTCAAAAGAAAAGTTCCACTGACTAACAGGGCGTGAAGCGATAGTTAAAAAACTATCATCTTTAATAATATGATTATCTTTTAAATATTTATCAATATCCTTTATATTCCATCCTTCTATAATTTTAATCTCTTTCTCTCGATTAATAACATCTCCTGTTGATAAAATTTGAGCTATTTCTTTAATATTAGCACTTCTTTTTAAGTTATAAATACCTGCCTGCAATTTATTATCTAAATGATTTAACCAAATATACAACTCAAAAAAGAATTTTGATCTAATTAACCCTTGATCAAATAAATTGTTGCTAATTTGTTTTACTCCTTCTCCTCTTTTAACTTCAAATTGAATTTGTTGGTCATTTCGTGGAGAGTTATTAACATTAATATTATATTCATATAAAAAGTAAGGAGTTACGATAAAAACTAACAATAAAATAATAACTATAATTTTTTTCATAAAATCTTTGTTTTATTTTTTAACAAGAGGAACGAATACAAAACCAGAAAAAGATTGAATCTTGAATTTATCCATTTCCTTTTTTTCTAGTAATACAATGTCTTGGGTATGATATTGTTCCCCAATGGGTATTACCATTTTGCCACCAACTCTTAATTGTTGTAATAGTTTATCTGGTATGCTAGTAGCGGCTGCCGATACTAATATTCTATCAAAAGGAGCAAATTCGGGCAAACCGTTATGGGCATCTTCACAAAAAAACTTTGCTCTTTTCTTTTTAACAAAATTATATTTTGCAACATTTTTTTCTCCAAACTCTTTTAATTCTTTAATAATTTCCAAGGCATAAACTTTTCCTTCTTCCCCCACTATTTCAGCAAGTAAAGCGGTTGTCCATCCAGATCCACTGCCAGCATCTAAAATCTTATTTCCTTTTTGGGGGTTTAATAATTCTAACATAAAAGCCACTGTTAATGGCTGAGAAATAGTCTGACCACATCCAATTGACAAGGGTGCATTAATATAAGCTTTGTTGCGATCGTCTGGCAGAACAAAGTCTTCTCGTTTTATTTTTTTAAAAGCTTCAATAATGTGTTTGCTCTTTAAATACCCTGCTCTGATTAATTCTTCAACAAACATAATGTTAAAGTTTGAATTTGTAATATAGATTTTTAGCGTATCGGTTTTAACATGATTAGAGATTTTAATTGTTGCTATGTTTTCAAA
>JALSMD010000043.1 GCA_026987855.1 Candidatus Falkowiibacteriota bacterium
ATAACCTTTCTTTTGAGCGTCCTTTATAATTTCTTTTATATGAACTAACATAATTTTAATTTAGTTTATTTTAAAATAGCAGAAGCAACTTTATAAAATTCATTAGCATCAAGACTGGCTCCTCCTACTAATAAACCATCCATATTTTCTAGGTTAGTAAACCCTTTTACATTTTCACTATTTATACTGCCTCCATATATAATTTTAAAATTATTATCAACCGTCTTCATGCCAAACATATCGTTTAAAGTAAGTTTAATAATTTTATGAGCGTACTCAGCTTCTGCTGGTTCAATGGCTGTTCCTGAACCAATGGCCCAAATTGGTTCATAGGCAATGATAATTTTCTGATCGCCTACAATATTTAAGCCGCTTAGAGCTTGTTGTAGTTGGTCAAAAAGAACAAAATCACGTCGGTCAGTTTTTCTCTCTTCCCAATTTTCTCCAATACAAACAATAGGAGTTAAATCTTCTTGAGCTAAAACTGCTTTTATTTCTTTATGGATCATTTCGTAATTTTCCATTAAAAATTGCCTTCTCTCTGAATGCCCGACAATTACATAAGAACAACCTGCCTCTACCAACATACTAGCCGAAATTTCGCCAGTATAGGCTCCTAATTCCTCCCAAAAAACATCTTGCGCTCCCAAAGCAATATTAGTATCTTTCAAAATTTTGCCGACTTCAAGTAAGGAAATAAAATTAGGACAAATTGCCAACTCTCCTTTATTAAAATTTTTAAATTTAGTTTTAATCTTTTTTGCTAAATCAACGGTTTGAGCTAAATTTAATTTCATTTTCCAATTAGCTATAACAATTTTGTCGCTTTTCATAAAATTATATTTAATTATTAATTTATTTGATTTGTTATTTCTCTGATTAAATATCTAGTTTCTTTAAAACGATCATAATAACTTGGTTCTCCTAGAAACACGCTAATAAATTTACGGCCCTGCTCTTCAAACTCTGTAACTAGGCAATAACCAGCTGCTTCAGTATATCCTGTTTTTCCGCCAATAATTGTTAATTTTTGAGGAGAATTTTTAATTAAAAAATTTGTATTATAAACTTTTTTATCTTTGCCACCTAAAGTCTTGAAAGAATATTCTTTTTTTTGAACTGCTTCTCTAATTTCTTTGCGAGAAAAAGCTTTTTGAGCTAATGTAGCTATTTCTCTGCCTGTAGATATATTATTTATGCTTAAGCCAATGGGATCATCAAAATGAGTATTTTTAAGTCCTAACTCTTTAGCCTTTTGGTTCATCAAATTTACAAACTCTTTTTCGCCTAAACCCGTAGAATTAACTAAAGCCATTGTAGCGGTGTTTGCTGAGGCTATTAGACTTAAATTGAATAAATCTTTTATAAAAACCTTTTCTCCTTTATATAGATATATTCTTCCTCCTTCTCGGCGATCACTGTTACTAATGATTTTTATTTTCTCCCATCCAGGGTTATGTTCTAGAAAAACTAGAGCAGTCATTAATTTGGTAATACTGGCTATTTGCCTTATTTGATCACCGTTTTTAGAATAAATTTCAGAATTATTGTTAACATCAAAGACAAAAACAGAAGCCGCTTTAAAAAAATTATTATCAAAAGGCAATTTTATAGACCTGGGCTGAAAAACATCAAAATTCCTTATAGTTTCTACTTTTTCTTGAGGTTCTAAGCTTATTATGCCGTTTTCTGTTTTAAAATAATAATCATAATTTGTTTCTTGTGCTCCTGCTACTTTACCCCTAGAAGCAGAAAAATTAAAATCTTGACTAAGGCTAATATTAAATCCGCAAAATATAATAATCATTAAAACAATAACAAGCATGGGGATACGCATAAAAAATTCAAAGGTTAAAAATTAAGATATAAAATATTAACAAATATCAACTACTATTTTCTTTATCTTCTGCAAGCATTCTATCCAGAGTGTCGTCTTTATGAAGTTTTTCGTAGTCCGGCAATTCTTTAATATCACTTATTCCTAAAAATCTGATAAAATCAAAACTAACAGTATAATAAGTTTCATTCTTCTTTGTGTCTTTCTTTGCCTCTATTAACCCCCTAATCAGCAAATTACGCAAGATAAGGCTACAATTTACCCCTCTGATGCGATCTAAATCTGTTTTGGAAATTGGACCACGATAAGCAATAATAGTGAGAGTTTCTAAACTAGGCCTAGACAATTCACCACTTGTTTCATCTTTAATAAATTCTTGAACTAAACGGGCATTTTCTGGTGAACTAACCATCTGTAATTTAGAGCCATTTTTGATGATTTGTATTCCTCTTTTATTTTTTTTGTATTCTTCCACTAATTCCTCTCCTGCCTTTTTAATCTCTTCTTTTTTTTTATTTAATAAACTAGCCAGTTGATTTATAGACATCGGTTTTGCAGAAATAAAAAGCAATGACTCAATTTTAGATTTAACACTCATAATTTATAATAAGGACTTAGAATTAAAAGATAAAAATAAGTTTAAAATTATTTCCTAATTCATAATTCCTGATTTTTGATTTTTTGTATTACTATGTCGCCAAATAATTTGTCTTGGTTTAAGATAATTTGCCTTTGCCTCATCAATTCTAAAATAGCTAAAAAACTAACAATAATTTCAGTTTTTGAATGAGCTCTTTCTAGAACCTTACTAAAAGTTAATTTAAGATGATTTAAAAGCATGTTTTGAATATGTAAAATTTTATCTTCTATACTAATACTATCCTCTATCTTCTCTTCTTTTAATTTTTCGCTTGGCTTTAAACGTTCTAAAATTTCGTTAAAAATAGCGCAAAGATTACTAGTGGTAATATTTTTAGGAGGAGCAAAAATATTACCAGCACCTACTATCAATCTTCTGCCACTTTTATTAATATCGCGCGTAAACATGAACTTCTGTTTGCCAATCATTTTTTTTATAATTTCACTAGCTTCTACGAATTCTCTATACATTTTTAATTGCTGCTCCAAGTCATCAGCCTCTTCCTCTTCCTCTGGCAATAAGAATGGTAAAAGTGCCTTTGATTTTATAAATAATAAACGCGCAGCTACTACCAAAAAATCAGCCATTTCTTCCGGCTTAATTTCATTGTGGCGTACGTAATCAATATATTGGTCTGCAATTTTTGCTAAGCTGACTTCTGTAATATCTAATTTTTCTTTTTCAATTAACTTTAACAAAAGAGAAAGCGGTCCTTCAAATTTTTCTAACTTTATTTTTAACATACTAAATAGTCATAATTTCGTTTTCCTTCTTATCCCTAATTTCTTTTAATTCTTGGTTTATTTTACTAACCTCCTCATCTAACTCTTTTAAAAATCTAAACTTATCATCTTCGCTAATTTCTTTGTTCTCAAAAGCTTCTTCAATATCTTCTTTTATTTCTTCGCGAACCTGTCTCACTCTAATTTTGGCCGCCTCTAATTTCTCATTTAATTTTTTTACTAAATTACGTCTATTTTC
>JALSMD010000044.1 GCA_026987855.1 Candidatus Falkowiibacteriota bacterium
TTACCTTCTAAAATATAAAACGGTTTGCCATATTCTATCCCTTCTTCTTTCCAAGCAAACAAATAAGGACCCTCATTTAAAACTAAATCAACATATCCTTCTTTGTTTAAACGGGTTGTAGTTAACTTTTTACCTCTAACAAATAAGCCTCTATCATTCTCTTTTAAAGAATAAATAACAATATTTGGTTTGTCTATTCTTTTTTTCCCATGTTCATCTAAGATGGTGAGTCTGGTCAAATTAGTGGTTAACTTCTTTTCTGTTCTTCTTCTATTATAAATTTTAATATTCCAAAGAAACATTTCTTGACCAGCATCATCTTTAATAACTGCTACATACCGACCACTTGGATATTCTAATCTAATTTTACCATTTTCGTCTGTTTTTGCAGTTGCGATTTTTTTGCCTATTTTATAAAAATTATCAGCTTCTCTAACCTGTTTATAAAGCACAACTCGTTTATTTACCAAAGGGTTTTCTAGAGCATCTTGAAACTGCAACAAAGCATCGCTAAAAACATAGTCCAATTCTGTGTTCCTGTCTTCAAAAATCCGTATATCATATTCCACAAATTCTCCTCTGTTTTCTCCTATAGAAGAAAATACATAATATCCTCCTTGTTTATTATAAATATTATAAGGAGATAAATAAATAACAGCCATTCCCTCTTCTGATGTGTTTAAGGAAGAACTAATAATATCTCCTTTTTCTTTAATTGGCTGACTATCAGCATCCCTTTTTTGCGCATATAAAGAAAACCTTTGATTTCTTTTAAGGTTTCCGTCTGCGTCTCTTAAAACTAACTTTAATGCCGGTAATTGTTTAATAATTGTTTTGTTTTGTCCGCATTTAAAAAAAGTATCATTATAATACCAAAATGCTCCTACATTGGAATTAACATCATAAAGTTTAATAGCATATATTTTACGGGGATCTGGATTAAAGCTAATATTAGCATATCCATTTTCAGCTGTAATTCCTCCTGCCACTCTTCTGCCTATTTTAGGAAGGGAATCTAATGTGTTGTTTTGTTCATAAAGCTCATAGTGAATATTAGACAAAGGATTGCCATCTAAATCTTCTACTAACATATTTAAAACTGAAACCTCCTCGCAACGCTCTGATGCTGGCAACCAGTCGGCACTAGTATTTAAAATATATTCTTTAACTGTTTCATTATAAATATATAAATTCCAAAAAATCTGATATTGATTGTTTAAACCTTCTATTCTGGCGGCATATATGCCTTCCGGGTAGTCAAAGATAGCCTTCCCATTATCATCAGTATAAATACTAGTAATGTAATCACCCAAATTATAATCTTTCTCGTTGTCTTGCTTATATATTTCTATTTTTACACCTGAGGGAAAGGTCACTCCTCTAGCATTTTTTAATATTAAAGACATTCTACTTAAAGTATAGTCCACTAATGTAGTTTGAGCATTAAATACAGGGATATTATATTTAATATAAGAATTTTTATGTTTTGTGGGTACTTCCAATACATAATATTTTGTTCCTTTGCCATCAATAGTATGACTTCTATCAGCTACATAAACAACATCATATCCTACCTCAGAAGTATTTAAATAAGCGACAAAATCTTGTTTTTCTTTTACAGGATTATTATCTGCATCATATTTTTGGGTGTAAATATAAAATTTTTGATTTCTTACTAGTTCTCCTTGTCCATCTCTTAAAATAATTTTTAAAGCGCTTAGATGTTCTGTTATTTCTATAGTTTCACCACACCCAATATTAATATCATTATAAAAATAAAAAGCCCCTGCTTTAGGATTTCTATCCCAAGCCTTAATAGCATATAGATTGGTGTTAGGTTTAAAAGAGGCAAATCCTCTTCCTGTTATTTTATCTATTTTTCCTGACGCCACCTTGTATCCTGGTTTGGGGTTACCATCAACATCTGTGATTTGTTCGTAAATTTCAAAAGAAATATCAGGAATAAACTCGCCCTCTTCATCGCGAAAAACCAAATAAATATTTGCGTTATCACACTCAACTTGCGCTCTAGAGACCAAAACACCATTACTAAAACAAATAATAAGACAAACAACAAATAAAGGCAAAATCAATTGTACTTTTTTCAATAACATAATTAATCTAAAAAAAATCTAACAATCATTCTTAAAATATTATAGACAATAATAACAAGTAAAAAATATAAAACCAATTTATGACTCAAAACAAAGATAGTAAAGGACAAGATAAAATAATACAATTTATTTAAATATTTGTCAATAGTTGGGCCTAACAAAAAACGCTTCTTTAAAATTTTTGATTCTGTTGATGAAGCGCTATGTAAACTTGTCTTTGTAGTGCTTACTGGCTTAGGATAAAACTTTTCTTTTCTTATTTTTTCTAATTTTATTTTTTGTTTTTCAGCGTAGCTATTAACTTTGTTAGCTAATAAAAGAGTCTGTTTAATTAAAGGGGAACTAGTGGACACAATGTTATTATTCAATATTTTTGACAAAAACTCTTCTTTTAAAACTTCACCTTCGTTTTTCTGGGGGTCTAAATTGTTATCTTTCTCGACATCATCTTTGATGCCATCATTATCATCATCTTCATCTATAAGATCCCCCACCCCATCTTGATCGTTGTCATAATCAATGGTTATATTCGCTTTAGCTATCTGTTGGTCTTCTAATTGAATATATTTCTTTTCTCCGTCTATAATTTTGTTTAAATTAGTAAGTCTGACAGAAATATTTCTATTTCCTGCTTGCGCTGTCCATTCTACAAAAATAGCTTTTATTTTTTCGTCAGCTGAAAGAAAAAAATCTTTTTTTCCGATTTCTTGGCTATTATCGGAAAAGATTACCGTTCCAGAAATATCCAAACCGCTATTATTGAATATAGCTGTATATATTTTAATTTTATCACCAGCAAAAAATTTTGTAGGAGAATACCAAATATTCCCTGGAATAATCCCAACTTCAAAGCCGTTTTGAGTAATTTGTGCTATCGCTGATAATGGCAAAAAAATTAAAAAAAATAGGAAAAAAATAACAATAAACTGAATAAACCTCATATTTTAAATATATTGATATATTATATCTTTAATTAAATTATAGAACTAAAATTTAATCTAAGCAAATAAAAAAACGGGCCACAGCCCGTTTTTTTGCGGAACGGACGGGACTCGAAGGGGCGGAAGCCCCTTCCCATCCATGCTAAAACCGTTTAGCATTTTCTAATATTTTCTCGTCAATATTGCGGGGTGCTTAATCATCATATTATCAAAGCGGGTTCTCGTCCGTCTCATTCCGCAAAAAAAACGGGCCACAGCCCGTTTTTTTGCGGAACGGACGGGACTCGAAGGGGCGGAAGCCCCTTCCCATCC
>JALSMD010000045.1 GCA_026987855.1 Candidatus Falkowiibacteriota bacterium
TATAAAATTTATAAATAACCAACAAAACTAAAAATATAAGGGCAGGAATGCCAGCCAGAAGATGAATAAAAAATGTAGTCAAGGATAAAATAGAAATAATAATTAAATCATAATTATCTTTTGCTTTAAAAGAAAGCAAAATAACAAAGACCAAAAACAAGAATGCTAAATTTTGGGGAGTTGTTAGAGTAAAAATAGAGTAAGGAATAATTAGAGAGAATAATATTAAAAACTGAATATTTCGACGGCTTTCAAAAAGATCTTTAAAACTAATATAAATTAGAACAGGTAAATAGAGTGCAGCTAGGAAGGGAACAATAATTTTATTTAAGAATTCAACTGGGATATGCAGCAAATAATGCAAAATAACAATCAGGCTGTATTGACCTAAATAATACCATTGTTTAGGCTCAACAAAGCCTTTTTGAATTATTAATTTTATAGTAGCTTCATGTACAAAAGGATCAAATCCATAATAAATTTTATATACTAACAGAGCAACACTAAAACTCAGAAGATATTGAATGCTTATCAAAAATAAGGCGAGGTTAACTTGTTGGCTAATTAAATAAATGAGGAAAAATAGGGAAAGAGCATAAAAAAGAAAAAATGTTTTTGGAACCACTTCCCAAGGTGAAATTATTGATTCACTAGTTTGAGAATTCGTAAGCAAGTAAAAACAAATTGTAATTAAGGCAATATAAATTATACTTAAGATAAATTCTTTTTTGTTCGACCGATGTATTTTAAAGAAAAAGGGAAAGAGTAATAGGTGTTTTAAGGCTTGAATTATGCTTAATTTTTCCTTGTTTTTTAAGTAAAATAATAATATAATAAAAGAAAGAATAGCCAAAACAAGGCTTATTATTACGCCAGTCACATTTAAGGCATATATTTTATATACAATTGCGCCAAAGAGCGAAATGAGGGATAAAGGGATAAGCATATATTTATCACTTAAAACCTAAAATAAAGCTTTTACTTTTATAATATTTATAATCTATAATTTACAATTCGCAATTACTTTTAATGTTTTTTGTATTTTTGACATTATGTGGCGGAGAAACTTTGAGCCAACTGACAAAGTCTATTGGCATGATAAAATTTTAGCCAAAACTATTCTTAGGCTGGTGCCAAAATGGATTTTACCAAATTATATAACCTTTCTCCGTTTTTTGCTAACACCGCTTGTCGCTTGGTTAGTTTTAGTTGATTATTATTTGGTTGGTTTTGTTGCTTTTTTGTTAGTAGCTTTTACTGACGTTTTAGACGGCTCCCTTGCACGCACCAGGAATCAAATTACAGCCTGGGGGCGCGTTTACGATCCTTTAGCAGACAAATTTTTAATTAGCTCAATGGTTTTTGTGATAGTCTTGAGATATATTGACTTCTGGACTTCTGTTATAATTGTGGGAATAGAGCTTGTTATAATTATAACAGCTTGGATTAGAATGAAAAAGGGGGTAAAATTGCAGGCTAATTTATGGGGCAAAATTAAAATGTTTTTACAAGTACTGGGAGTTTCCATACTTTTATTTGCTATTGTTTTTGATGTTGCTTCTCTCCTGCCTTTAGCTTCCGGCACCCTATACCTCGCTATCGCGTTTGCGATTGTTAGTTTATTGACTTACGGGATTTAAACTAGATAACAAATTTATTTTTTGGCTTAAGATCCGTATATTTATTATACAAAAATAATGAATAGATTCGCTATTAAAAAAATAAGGATAGAATAACAAGTGGACAGAGACGCTTTAATTTGAAAGAATAAAGAATTATTTTAAACAGCATAGCGTTAATTGTGGATAAAATAGTTTAATTTTTTTGGTTTAAGAAAATAGTATATAGGTAAAGTTAAAAAACAATTTTATTTTATATATGCCAGAAGAACAAAAGAAAAAATTAGAACAACAACTTTGGAATATTGCCAATACTTTGCGGGGCAAAATGAATGCCGATGAATACAAAAATTATATTCTCGGTTTTGTTTTTTATAAATATTTGTCCGAAAAACAGGAAACCTATGCTAATAATCTTTTAGAGGAAGATGGGATAAATTATTTAGATGTCAAAGAAGACACCAAACAAGGACAAGAATATTTAGAACACATTAAAGAGTATTCCCTTGAAACGCTTGGTTTTTTCTTAAAACCAAGCGAACTTTTTAGTTATTTAATTAAAAAAGGCAAGGGCGAAATTGAAGGCCAAGATAATTTTATTTTAGAGGATTTGAAAAGCATTTTAAATAATATTGAACAAAGCACAATTGGGCAGGAGAGCGAAGATGATTTTATTGGACTTTTTGAAGATGTGGATTTAACCTCTTCCAAACTGGGAAAATCAGAAAATGAGAAAAATAAAACTATTATAGAGATTTTGTCTCATTTAGATAAAATTGATTTTCAACTTAAAGATGCTAAAAGTGATATTTTGGGCGATGCTTATGAATATTTAATTGGGCAATTTGCTGCCGGAGCTGGCAAAAAGGGCGGTGAATTTTATACTCCAGCGCAGGTTTCAAGACTTTTAGCAAAAATTGTTACTGATGACAAGAAAAGAATAAAATCTGTTTATGATCCAACTTGCGGATCCGGATCACTGCTTTTACGAGTAAAAGAATATGTAGAAGTAATGCAATTTTACGGCCAAGAACTTAATCGTACCACATACAACCTGGCGAGAATGAATATGATCTTACATGATATTCATTTTTCTAAATTTAACATCAAACAGGGCGACACTTTGGAGAATGATATGTTTCCAGAGTTGCGCGCCGAAGCAGTGGTAGCTAATCCGCCCTTTTCTGCTAAGTGGGATAGTGATAAAAACCCTCTTTTTTCTACTGATGACAGATTCAGCCAATACGGAGTTCTGGCTCCTAAAAACAAAGCAGATTATGCTTTTGTCACCCACATGCTTTACCATTTAGCCGAGAATGGGACAATGGCAGTGGTTTTGCCGCATGGTGTCTTGTTTCGCGGAGGCGCGGAAGGAAAGATACGCCGTTATATTATTGAAAAATTAAATTATTTAGATGCGGTGATTGGCTTGCCGCCGAATTTGTTTTACGGCACCTCTATTCCAGCCGTTGTTTTGGTGTTTAAAAAATGCCGAGCCGATGATGGACATATTTTGTTTATAGATGCTTCCCGCGAATTTGAAAAAGGCAAAAATCAAAATTATTTAGCCGACGAGCATATAGAGAAGATTTTTCAAACTTATCGCAATCGCAAAGAAATTGAAAAATATTCCCACTTGGCCAGTTTAGACGAAATAAAAGAAAATGATTTTAACCTCAATATCCCGCGTTATGTAGACACCTTT
>JALSMD010000046.1 GCA_026987855.1 Candidatus Falkowiibacteriota bacterium
GCCATCAATAATTTCTTGGGCATAAATTTGTACTATATTATCTTTATAAACATCAGTGCCTGTTGTTTCTGTATCTAACACTACAATTCTACCATTTTTCCAAGAAGAAAGCAGGGCCTCAAATGGTTCTTTAAAGCGATAATTATTGAAATATAAAAAATCAGAAATTTTCAAGCCAATAGGCGCTCCTTCTTTGTAAATAATCTCTAATGTTTTATCACCAATATCACGACGCGGCCTTTGAGTTAAACGCCTGGCAACATCCATATCAATATTACCAATAAGGGCTTTGAGATAGGCGCAGGCATCTTTAATTTCTTGACGCCTAAAAAAATCATATTGGTCAATAGTAATATGAGCTATTCCTTTCTCCTTAAAGATACTAGCCGCGCCCTTAATAGATGAATGTAATCTAGCTAATACAGCTATTTTTGCTTTTTTTTCTTTTTCTCTTATATTTTTTATATTTTCTATTACCCAATTTATTTCTTCACTAAAATTATAAGCTCTAAAAATAGTTATAGGCTTGTCTAGTCGCTCTCCTTCTTGATGGCTTTTCAAGTTTTTAGTTAGAGAATTAAAGTTAGTAAGCACTGATCGTAAAGCTAATAAAAGTGAGGGGTTAAAACGATAGTTGATCTCCAAATTAAACTCCTTTACAGGAGCAAAATGTTGTCTAAACAATTTAACGATGTCATATGGCTTTGAATCGCGCCAGCCATATATTGTTTGATCTAAATCACCAATTAAAGCAATATTCTTATGAATCTTTGCTAACTCTTTAATAACCAAATACTCTGACAGGTGTGTATCTTGAAATTCGTCTAGCTGAATAAAACGAAAACGGCGCGCCCATTTTTTTTGAACCCGTTTATTTAAATAAAGCGCTTCCAAGGTTTGGATAACTAATTGATTAAAATCAAAAGCGTTTTGTCTAGCTATTATTTGCTGATATTCTTTTTTTAAATCTTCTTTAGTTTTAGATAATATTAATGGTTTGTTAACAATAATGCCAATTTTTTGATAAAGGCGATGTTGTTCTGACTTATAAATTTTATCCGGAAAACTTTTTAAATTAAAGTCTTCTTCAAAATAATACTTACGAGCTAATTTTTCTAAAATATCTAATTGTTCTGTATCGTCAATAATTACAAAGTCATTACTTATTCCTAATGTTTTTGCTTCTGATTTTAGAAAATAAGCGCAAAAACCATGAAAAGTGTTAATAATTATTTCGGAAAAATCTTCGCGACACAACTTGTTTTTAATTCTTTCTCTCATTTCTTCTGCTGCTCTATTGGTAAAGGTCAAACATAAGATTTCATTTGGTCTAATTCCAGCCTCAATAGCTTTAATAATACGTTCAGTCAGCACAGTGGTCTTTCCTGTGCCTACAGGGGCGGCCACTAAGTAAGCTCCTTCTATATTATTAATAATCTCTTTCTGCTGTTTATTAAATTGCAACATAAAAGATACTTTACTTCTCTTCTATACGCGGAAATAAGGGGCCTTCTTTGTTAATTTTTGTGTTCTCATTTAATCTACCCCATTCTTTAAGTTTATTAAAATTTAGGGAGCATTCTTTTTGACAATCAAGTCCTAAAATATGCAAAATTTTATTAGTTGTTTCGGGCATAAAAGGCCAAACCATAAATGATAAATGCCGCAAGGATTCTAAAACATTATACATTATTTTACCTACTTTTTCGTCAGCAATCTTTACTAATTCCCATGGCTTGTGTTTGGCAATATAGTTATCTAAAATGCTTATCTGTTGGTTAATAATAGAAATAGCAACATCAATCTTTAAATTTTCTAAACTGTTAATATAAAAAGTCCACGCCTCTAAGAAGGATTCTTTTAGTTCCGCGTCTTTATTTAAATTTAAATTCTGTTTTAACATTTTTTGGGTTAAAGCTGTTGATCTTGCTACCAAATTACCTAATCCATTAGCTAGATAGGCATTATATTTTTCATCTAATTTTTTCCAAGAAACATCACCATCACGGCCAAAAACAGCTGCTCCCATCAAAAGATAACGGCTAGCATCTACACCATAGCGCTTGATTAAATCAAATGGTAAAATTACATTTCCTAATGATTTGCTCATTTTTTGGCCATCTACCAAAAAGAAGCCATGAATAAACAACTCCTTTGGTAGGGGCAAATCTAGGGAAAGCAACATTGCTGGCCAAATAGTGGCATGAACACGTAAAATATCTTTACTCATCAATTGTAAAGTTGGTGGCCAAAAATATGGCATCTTATCTTCTGGTCCTTGCCAACCTAAACCTGTTAAATAATTCAAGAAAGCATCAGCCCAAACATAGGTAGTATGTGACTCGTCCCAAGGTAAAGCAATACCCCACTTTACTTTTTTGCGTGAAAAAGAAACATCAATTAATCCCTCTTTTTCATAAAAACTAATAATTTCATTACGACGCTCTTGAGGACGAATTTTCAGTTCGTCTTTTTTTATCTTCTCTAAAATAATTTTAGCATAACGAGAAGCGCGAAAAATATAACTTTCTTCACTTGTAAATTCAGGGGCAACTTTATGATCGGGACAAAGACCGTCAACTAAATCTTTTTCGTTCTTAAATTGTTCACAACCACGACAATAAAGGCCTTTATATTCTCCTTTATAAATATCACCTTTAGATCGCATTTTTACTAAAGCGGCTTGCACAGTCTTAATATGCTTAGGATTGGTAGTGCGAATGAAATTATTATAAGAAATGTTAAGTTCATCCCAAGCAAATTGAAATTTCGCCGCTATTTCATCAACAAACTCTTGTGGTTTCTTGTTAAACTCCTTAGCCTTAGCTTCAATTTTAATCCCATGCTCATCTGTGCCAGTTAAGAAAAATACCTCTTTTCCTATTAAACGATTAAACCTAGCTAAACAATCAGCAGCAACTGTTGTATAGGCACTACCAATATGCGGTTCAGCATTGGCATAATAGATTGGAGTGGTAATATAAAATTTGGAGTTATTTTTAAACATAATGTTCAATATGATTATAAATTATATATCACGCATTAACAAAATTTATTTTCCAACTATTACTACAAACTCTCCTTTTTGCTCATCCTTGCTTTCTTTAATCTTCTTTATAATATTATCAATCTGGCCACGATAGACTGTTTCATATTTTTTGGATAGTTCTCTACATATTACCACTGGCATCAATTCTATCTTTTTAAAATTCTCCTCTTTGCAAATTTTTCTGTTTGTTTTTTGTTGTTTTTGTTTCTTGTTTTCTTCCTCTAATTCTCTGCTAACCTCCTTT
>JALSMD010000047.1 GCA_026987855.1 Candidatus Falkowiibacteriota bacterium
ATTCGTAGTATTATTATTAACAGTTTGTTGTCAACTATATTCTTCTATTTAAATCCCCAAATTGGTATTAGCCCTAAAACAAATCTAGTAATATTTATTTTCGTTTTTACCGTACTATTTATTGTGTGGCGTTATCTCTTTAATTTTTCTTTGTATTCATATCCTAAAAACAACATCATTATTGTTAATTTTAATAATCAAGCCAAAGAATTGGTTCAGGGGTTGCTTAAAAAACCACATTTAGGGTACAGACCCATAGCCATTATTGACGACAAAGAAACGAGTGAAGAATTTGCTGGCGTTCCTATTATTAAAGATATAAACAACTTATCAGATATTATTAAAACCAAAAAAATAAACACCATCGTCTTGGGTTCTGACCCTCATTACTCCAAAAAACTGCGTTCAATATTATTTTCATTTCTACGCTTAAGGCTTAATTATATTAGCTTGCCTAACTTTTACGAACATATCACAGGCAAAATACCTATTGAAGCTATCAATCAAATGTGGTTTTTGGAAAACTTAAATGAGGGAGACAAGCTTTGGTTTGATTTTATTAAAAGGATGTATGATTTAGTGTTTGCCCTTTTGATTCTGGTTATTACCGCTCCTTTTTGGCCAATTATAGGTTTGATTATTAAATTAGAAAGTTCCGGTCCTATATTCTTTCGTCAGAAACGTGTTGGCAAAGATGGAGAGATTTTTAGCATAGTTAAATTTAGAACTATGACTACTCATAATAATGACTTTTCTCCAACTTTAAAAAATGATTCTAGAATAACAAAATTTGGTTCTTTTTTGCGCAAAACCAGAATTGATGAAATACCTCAGGTTTTAAACATAATCCTAGGGTCAATGAGCTTTGTTGGTCCAAGACCAGAAAGACCGGAAATAGCCGCTAAGTTAGAGCAAGAAATCCCTTTTTATCGAGAAAGAACTTTGGTTAAGCCAGGCTTAACGGGTTGGGATCAAATTTCTGGCGAGTATCATTCTCCTTCCATTGAGGATAGTGTCAAAAAGCTTCAATATGATCTCTTTTATATAAAAAACAGGTCAATTTATCTTGACCTATCTATTATTTTAAAAACTATTGCCACAGTTTTAAGCAGATCTGGCGTTTAAGATTTTTTTAATTCTCTCTCTTCTTCTTTTACTTCATCTATAATCTTCTTTTTTGCTTTATAAAAATCCATTAAAGAGAAAACAAAGATGCTAGCAAGAATTATCCCAGTAATATTTAAAACCAACACAAGAAAAGTGTTGCGTAAAATAATCCAATCTCCTTTTGCTAAAGCAAGACCTACGGCTGTTAAAGGGGGTATTAAAGTAACAGTAATAGCCACTCCTGGCAAAGTATTGTTTAAATTAGGCTTTACCCAAGTATAACTTGCGGCTAAGCCAGCAATAATTGCTACACAAAAAGCAAAAAGTGAAGGTTGCATCCTGTTAATTAAAGTGATTTTTTTTATATCTGTCATATCAAATATACCTAAAACAAATGAAACTAAACAAGCTAAAATAAAAGCTGTTAAAAAAATTTTAATTGACCTCCTAATAACTTTAGAGTTATTTATAACAATGCCCAAAGATATTGCTAATATTGGTGAAAGCAGAGGAGTAACTAACATTCCTCCAATTACCAAAATTACATTATCATTTAATAAACCCAAGGCAACAATTAATGTGGAAAGAATTACCAAAAAATAAAAATCAGCGTTTGGAGCACTTGAATCAATAATGCAAGTGCTAAATTTATTACGATCAGATTGGCTAACTTTAAATAAATTAGATAATAACATAATGCTATAAATTAAAATATAAGAGATATATTAACTTATTTTAAAATATTTTCAACATCTTTAATTTCTTTAAGTATTTTTTTCTCTGTCATTTCTATCTTTTTCTTTAAACGCTTTTTAGCTTTGGTTTGTTCGCTTTTGTATTCTTTTTCATCTTTTAGTTTGCTTAAATTATTTATTTCCTGCTCTATGGCTTTTTTTAGAGAAACTAAATTGTTATGCAAAACTTTTTCTACTTCAATAGTTTCTTTCTTTAATCTTCTACGGACAATACCTACCAAATATACTAGCAAGATAACAATCAAAATAATCATAAACAACAAACTAACAAAAACTGTAAAATAGTTAATTACAAAAGAACCAATGCGTGCAAAAATAGGAGGAGTTACTAAAAAACTAATCTTTTTACTAAAATTACTTTTTAACCCATTGGAATTAATAGCCTCAGCCCATGCTACATATCTTCCATTTTCTAAATGAGCGTCATTGATCAAAAACCAATTACCGTTTTTGTCACTTTCAGTTGTTTTTTTAAGAATTTTATTATCTTTTTGAATATAAACATTAATGGTAGCATTGCTAACAGCGGTACCGCTAATAAAAAATTTGTCTGAGGATTTTAATTCCCGTGGATAATCAGTAATTACTGGAGCCTCAATTGGATCTATAACAAATTCGCCTGTGCTAACGGTCACATTTCCAGCTTTGTCAATGGCTTTAATTAAAGCTACATGTTTGCCAACCTCCAAATCAGAAACTTTAAGAGAAGGGTTGTCTGGGTTTGCTTCATAACCTTTTTCTTCCAGACTGCCAATAATAATTTCATATTTTAAAATTCCTGACACCTCATCATCCGTTTTAAAAAACAATACCGGCCAATCACCCTTATTCTCCTGCTTGTATTCAATCTTAAATGGCAAAGGAGGGGAATTATCTATTTGGACACGATAATGTGCTATTGCGCCCCAACCTAATTTATCTTTAAATTTAAGATGAAAATACCAAACTCCATCTTCTACATCTTTATATTCTTTACTAGAAAATAAACCGTCAGAAATAGGCCCGGGGTCAGCCTCTGGATCATGGTTAAAAGCTAAACTAACGCCTGTCACTCCTTCTGGTAATTCCCATTCAAATTTAACATTCCTTTCTTTATACCATGCTTGTTGATCTGGATGAGTAGGAGAGGTAATGTTTGGCTTTAATCTGTTCTGATCAATTTTTGATCCTCTTTCTTCCTTAATAATAGTTTTAGTGGAGGATTTAGGGGCCTCTACTTTTGGGGAAATAGTATAACTGCCACTCCCCATGCTAGCTAAAATGTTTGTTCCTTTTCCGTCATTAGCTAAGACAGCACCGGAAGTAAAACTAACTTGGGCAGTCCCAACTTTTTTTGCTTTAAAAGTAATAGTAATAATATGGCCTGCTGAACCAGTATAACCCGGTTGAGGAATGCCGCCACCAAAACT
>JALSMD010000048.1 GCA_026987855.1 Candidatus Falkowiibacteriota bacterium
CATTAAAAAGGCAATGGATATTGGTGCTAATGATTATCTTGTTAAAGCGCATTTTACGACAGAAGAAATTGTAGAAAAAATTAAGAGTGTATTAGGGATTGATTAAAATATTTATCAATATCAAGTATTAGTATGGCAAAATATGATGTTATCACAATTGGAGGAGCCACAGAAGACATTACCTTTTATACCAAAGAAGGAATTTTAATTGAAAACAAAAATGATCTTTTGCGTCAACGGTTATTGGCTTTTGAATATGGCGCTAAAATTAAAATAGAAAAAGCACATTCTACTTTTGGAGGAGGAGCTGCTAACGCGGCTGTATGTTTTTCTCGTCTTGGTTTTAGGGTAGCAGCAGTAGTGGCTATAGGTAGTGATAATCGCGGAGAAAGAATTATAAATAATTTTAAAGAACAAGGAGTAGACACCTCTTTATTAAAAAAAATAAAAAATATTGAAACTGGTTTTTCTTTTCTTTTAGTTGGTCCAGAAAATGAACATATTGTTTTTTCTAATAGGGCTGCTAATAGTAAATTACAAATTACAAAAAGCGATTTAAATATTTTAAAAACCACAAAATGGGTGTATCTTACTTCTCTTTCTGGTGCTTGGCGCTTAGTTTTGTCGCGTCTTTTTTCTTTGGATATAAAAATTGCTTGGAATCCTGGACATATACAATTAAAAAGCGGTAAGAAAGTAATTAGCCGTTATTTATTTAAAACAGAAGTATTAATACTTAATAAAGATGAGGCTATTGAATTAGTGGTATCGGACAAAAAATATCGTAGTTATAGTTATAACTTTTTAAACAATGTTAGAAATTTATTAAGAATTTTAAAAGAATGGGGGCCAAAAATTGTTGTTATTACTAGGGGGAAATATGGTGCTGATGCTTTTGATGGTGAAAAATTTTACCATCAAAAAGTTTTAAAAGAAAAGAGAAGAGTTGATACTACCGGAGTAGGAGATGCCTTTGGTTCAACATTTGTGGCGGGATTAGAAGTTTATCAAGACATACAAAGAGCAATGTATTTAGCTGCCCGTAATGCCGCTTCTGTAATAAGCAAACAAGGAGCTCAAAATGGTTTAACTAAACTTATTTTAAAAAAATAGCTTACTTATTAAAGCTAAATCTATGTCTAAAATTAATAGAGATTTGACTGATGTTTTATTAACATCACAAAAAAAATATTATCCTTCTCGTAAAATTCTGAAACAAGCTATTGTTAAAGATTATGAAAAGATATTAAAAGAGACTGTAAGTGATCCTATTAAATTTTGGGAAGAAGCGGCTCGTGATGTTGAATGGTTTCGTGAATGGGATAAAGTTTTTGATAATTCTAATAAGCCATTTTTTAAATGGTTTGTTGGCGGTAAAACTAATTTAGCTTATAATGCTCTTGATAGACACATAAAAACAAAAACGAGAAATAAAACTGCTATTATTTGGGAAGACGAAACTGGACGTACTCGCAAATATAAATACATAGAAGTTTATTATGAAGTAAATAAAATTGTTAACGCTTTACGGAATAATGGCATTAAAAAAGGAGATAGGGTAGCTATTTATATGCCCAATATCCCAGAAATTGCTTTTGTAATGCTTGCTTGTGCTAAGATGGGAGTAATGCACTCTGTTGTTTATGCCGGGTTTTCCGCTAATGCTTTGGCTGATCGCATAAAAGATGCTCGCGCTAAGATTTTATTTACTGCTGATGGTAGTTTTCGCCGAGGGAAAGTTATCAATTTAAAAGAGATAGCAGATGAAGCCGTAAAAAAATGTCGCACCATCAAAAAAGTAGTAGTTGTAAAAAACAATAAAAAGAAGGTTAACTTTAATCCTAAAAAAGATATTTGGTATAAAGATTTTATTAAAGGGCAATCTTGTGAAGCAGAAGCAGCACCAATGGATGCGGAAGATCCGGCATTTGTACTTTATACTTCTGGAACAACCAGCAAGCCAAAAGGCGTAGTACATGTGCACGGTGGATATCAGGTAGGTGTATTGAGAACCATCAAATGGGTTTTTGATTTACATGGTAATGAAATTTTTTGGTGTACGGCTGACCCTGGTTGGATAACAGGGCACTCTTATATTATTTATGGCCCACTTTTAGCCGGCATCACTACAGTTATGTACGAAGGTGTGCCAGATGTGCCACAACCAGATAGAATTTACAAAATTATTCAAAAATACAAGATTAATATTTTGTATACAGCTCCTACTTTAATTCGGGCTTTAATGAGGTATGGAACAAAATGGCCTAAAAAATACAAGATGTCATCTTTACGTATTTTGGGGTCAGTAGGAGAGCCAATCAATCCAGAAGCGTGGAAATGGTATTATACTTATATAGGTAAGAAGCGTTGCCCAATTATGGATACTTGGTGGCAAACAGAGACGGGAATGAATATGATCACTCCTTTGCCGGCCGCTCCTTTAAAAGCTGGTAGCGCTTGTAAGCCATTTCCAGGGATAATTGCCGATGTAGTTGACAAAAAGGGGAAAAGCGTTCTTGCTGGCAAGGGAGGGTATTTAGTAATCAGAAATCAATGGCCATCAATGATTAGAACAATTTTTAACAATCCAGAACGTTATATTAAAACATATTGGAGCCAAATTAAGGGAGTTTATTTTACTGGGGATGTAGCCTTTCGCGATAAAGATGGTTATTTCTGGATTCAGGGTCGCGCCGACGATGTATTAAAAATTGCTGGTCATCGCATTGGAACCGCAGAGGTTGAGAGCGCTTTTGTTTCTCATCCTAAGGTTGTTGAAGCAGGCGTAATCGGCGTTCCTGATAAAATAAAAGGCGAGGTTATAAAAGCTTTTGTAATATTAAAAGAAGGCGTAAAAGCAACTGAAGAGTTAAAGAAAGAACTTAAGAAGCAAGTTCGTAAAACATTGGGTCCTATAGCAGTTATTAAAGATATAGAATTTGTAGATAAACTACCAAAGACCCGTAGTGGTAAAATTATGCGCCGCGTTTTAAAAGCGAAAGAATTAGGTTTGCCATTAGGTGATACTAGTTCTCTGGTATAAAAAATGATTGATAATTTTAGACAAAGATACATAGCTTTGTTTAAAATTATTTAATAATATGCCCCACAAAGAACCAATTAAGGTAATTATTGAGATTTCAGCGAGACATGCTCATTTGTCTGTTGATGATTTTGAAGCTTTATTTGGCAAAGGAGCAAGACCAACAATGTTTAGACAATTGTCTCAGCCACATAGTTTTGCTGCTCAGGAA
>JALSMD010000049.1 GCA_026987855.1 Candidatus Falkowiibacteriota bacterium
AGCAGTTTTAATATCTTCTTTTAAAGAAGCTATTGCTAAATTTCTAGTGCCGCTTGGATTACACTCTTTTATTAGGCTTAGTGAGTTAATATTTTTTACTGAATAAACCATAACTTTTGCTTTATCGTCAGATTCAAAAAAAATAACAATAATTTGCGCCTGAGGAATGTTAATAATTAGTTCGTCAATTACATCTTTAACATCTTTTTCTGTAGTGCCTGTCTTTAAAAAGTCGCCTTTATTTAAAATTGACCAAACCAATTTATTATCTAAATCACTACTTAGACGGGCCAATACTCTCCCCCACAATTTTAATACTCCTAAAGACCTGGAACGATACAAGTTATTTACTATCTCTTCTCGGCGTGCACCCAAAGAAACCAATTGAGCGGCGGCGGATAAAGCCTTAGGGGTGATGTTTTGCGTTTTAAAGCTTTTGGTTTTAACAATTTTTCCAGCTAAAAGACAGGTAGCAATGTCTTCGTCAATTAAATCTTTTTCATATTCACTAAATAAAAAAAATAAAATTTCGGCTGTGGAGACAGCTGTAATATTTATATAATTAATTTGTCCAAACTCCTCATTATTAGCGTGATGATCAATGTTGATTATTGGAACTTCATAAAACAATTCTGGATTTTCATCGTAAATTTTGCCTAATGATTCTAAATCTGGCGTGTCCAAAACAAACACTAGATCATATTTAAAATCAGCAGGATAAGCTTTAATGTCGTTAGAAGAAAACTGACCATTTTGTGGAGTGATTATAAAATTTAATGTATTTTCCTCTATCACATATTTTACCTTCTTAGCTTTAACCTGAGAAATATCCAAAGAAATTATAAAATTTCTTAAGTCATCAAGGCTATCTTGTATTTCATTATAAGAAGGTAGAAAAGAAAAACA
The DNA here is from genome assembly GCA_026987855.1 of Candidatus Falkowiibacteriota bacterium. Lineage (GTDB taxonomy): Bacteria > Patescibacteriota > Patescibacteriia > Patescibacteriales > JALSMD01 > JALSMD01. The sequence goes on from JALSMD010000049.1 coordinate 907, forward strand.
TTTGCTATCATTAAATTTGTCAGCCACAATATCAACTTTTTTATTTAATTTTTTTAAAAATAGATACATTGCCAAGGAAGAGGCTACTGAGTCCCCTTCCCAAAGACGGTTAAAAGTAATTAAAATATTTTTTGCTTTGTTTATTTGATTAAAAATTTGCTCTTCTTGTCCTTTCATAACCTTAAAACCCCGCTTTTTTAGACAAGCAGGGTTTTATTTTTAAAAAATCAATTATTTTTTAAATATATATCATATATCTTTCACTGTCAAGATAACTTTTAGACAATATTTAAGCAATTTGTCAAATGTTAAAAATTTAGATAAAATATAGTTATGTATATGAACCAAAAAATTGATTTTTAATTTAATAAATATGTATTTAGAAAAATTAGTTATTCAAGGTTTTAAATCTTTTGCTGGCAAAAACGAATTGATTTTTCCAGGTATGTTAAAAGACGATCAGCGCGGAATTACAGCTATTGTGGGGCCAAACGGATCTGGAAAATCTAATATTGCTGATGCTATTCGTTGGGCTTTAGGAGAACAAAGCATGAAAACTTTAAGAGGAAAAAAATCAGAAGATGTCATTTTTTCTGGATCAGATAAAAAAGGGAAGCTCAGTATGGCCGAAGTTTCTTTATATTTAAACAATGAAGATAAAAAAGCGCCGATAGAATATTCACAAATCGTTATAACTCGCCGCCTTTACCGTAATGGAGATAGCGAATATTTAATAAACAACAATCGTGTGCGTCTTTCTGATATTCAAATCTTGCTAGCTAAAGCTAATTTTGGGCAAAAAACATATAGTGTTATTGGGCAAGGAGTAGTAGAAGGCTTCTTAAATACTACTTTAGCTGAACGCAAAGAGTTTTTTGATGAGGCTACTGGCGTTAAACAATTTCAAATAAAAAGAGACGATGCTTTGAACAAACTAAAAAACAGTTACGAAAATCTAGCCCAAGCGCAAATGCTCTTAGCTGAAATCGAACCGCGCATAAAAAGCCTAACCAGACAAGTAAATAAACTTAGAAAACGAGATGAGATCAAACAAGAATTAAGAGAATTGCAAATTGTTTATTATGCAAAAATTTGGCAAGAAATCAACGCCAAATTCGTCCAGTATAACGAGGAATTTTTAAATAAAGAAAAAATAAAAATGGAAAAAGAACGCCGAATAGAAACTTTGAATCGCGAACTCAATAAACTAGAATCGGAAAATAAAATTAGCGAGGAATTTAACGAATGGCAAAATGAACTAAATAATTGGCAAAACAAAAAAAATAATCTAAATAAAGAACTAGCCAAATTAGAAGCTCAAATGGAGATAAAGTTAGAGGCAGGAGGCAATTTTGATTTATCTTTTTTGAATAATAGAAAAAGCGAATTAGAAAAAAACATTTCTTTGCTTCAAGAAGAAATTACTCAAACACAAGAAAAGATAAAACAACAAAAAGAAAATTTAGAAGAACATAAACAAATAGTTAAACAAATTAGCGAAGAATTAAAACGATTAAATGAAAAAATATTAAACTTAAATGAAGTTAATAGTACAACGGAAACAGAAAAAATTAATCAGAGGTTAAAAAATATTTTAACAAAATTAGAAGAAAGTGTTGTCTTAGATGATATTCAAAAAATCAAAGAAATTATTGGCAGCATTAAAAAAGAATTGCAAAATATTTTATCTAAAGTTTCTTCTCAAGAACAACAAAAACGCATAAAGGAAGTTCAAGAAAAAATTATTAAATTAACCCAAAAAAAAGAAGAAGAACAATACTATCTCAATAAAATTCAATTGGAACTCAATACTAATCAAGAAAAATTAAAAATATTAAATGAACAATATCAAAATAGTCAAGAAGAAAAAAAACAAATAGAATCTAAATTAAACCAAATCTCCCTGCCAGACCAAACCAAAAATTTAGAATCTCAAATTGAACAAATAAAAAAACAAATAAACGAAGTCAATGAAAAAATTGCTAATATCCGCCAAAAAATAGACAATTTTTCGCGCATTGAAGAAGAAAAAAGAAAACATTTATTTGATCTGCAAAGAAAAATTCAAGAATATCAAAATGAAATTAATAGCTTAAATTACAAACTTAATGAACTTAAAGCGCAGTCTACTCGTTATGAAACAAAGTTAGAGGATTTAGAGATAGAAATAAGACGAGATTTAGGGGGATTAAAAGAAATAAAAAATAAAAAAATTGAAGGGCATATTGAATTAGAGCCAATTGAAGAAAAAATAAATTATCTTAAAAAACAATTAGAACTCATTGGGGGCATTGATCCAGAGGTTGAAGATGAATATATTAAAACAAAAGAACGCTTTGATTT
>JALSMD010000050.1 GCA_026987855.1 Candidatus Falkowiibacteriota bacterium
GCGAAATGTTAGTGTGCTAAAAATATCCGCATAGGATTGGCTTTCCATTTTAATTTTGCCATTTTCCTTTTCTACAAAAACTAAATACAACCAAAACAAAATAGAGTAAGTAGGCACCGCAATTATTTTAGATACAAAACCGCCTAAAAAGCTTACAGAATTAACTTTTTCACCAAATAACAAGCCTATTGAAAATAGTGTGGTATGTAAAAAAAGTACGATCCCAGTTGTTAAAAATATTTTTAAAAACAGAGAGGATATTTTTTTGGAAAGTGCTTCATACAAAAATATTAAAACAATACTATCTAAAAATATTACAATGGTTCCTACTAGTAAAGGTGCCAAATTAATATCAAAAAAGCTATGTGGAATATTATACTTATTAATAAAGCCAGGTTCATTAAAACCAAATTTGGTAACTCGCATTAATAAAGCAAAAAAGAAATTAAATAACATTAATGCGTAAATTACTTTTCGTGCTTCAAGAGCATCTTCTTTAATGTAAATTAACAAAATTGAAAAAAGAATTGCTGAATACATTACCGTTGAGCCAATAGAAACGTATACTCCAGAGTACACTTCAATAGCAAAGGATTGTGAAAAAAAGTAATGCATAAATTTAAACAACCCAAGCACTATATAAAATAAACTTAACCCAAATATAGAACGTAATCTAAATAAGGTTAGCATTAAGAATCCTGTTATAATACACTGTAAAACTAGAATTAAAATTTGGTTATAAGCAATGCCTTGCATATTTATTTATAGCTTGTTAAATGAGTTTTAAATTACATTTATATACTTTAGAATATTGAGTTGCTGACTTAGGATACTGAGTTTAAAGGTAATGATTTTTATGGTTGAAATAGAACTAATTAGTTTAAAATTAATTTGTGAAATTCAAATCTCAAAATAATTTAATTGAAATTGTAAAAATTATGGTTAGAAAAATGTAGCTTTATTCCTCTTTTGACTTCTAACTATTTTTGACTAAATGTTAAATTACATAATTTTTGGAATTGATCTAATTTAAAAGGTTCTGTCGCATTTAGTTTAGAGAAAAACTAAAAATTTATCTTTATTTAAAAAAAGAGATGTTCAAAGGTAATCATATCACAAGCTGCCTATTTTAAATTAAAATTTAGTTTAAGCTATTGAGATGTAGAAGAACTTCTATCTATCAGAGGAGTCAAAGTGGATTCTGCTACTATTCAGCTTTGGGTATTCAAATTCGAACTACAATTCAGAGAACGAAAGAAATCAGTTGAAAAAAGATGGAGGCTAGATGAAACCTATATTAAGATAAAGAGTGAGTGGAAATATTTATATAGAGTAGTTGACAAAGAAGGAAATACTGTAGACTTCTTACTAACCAAAAGAAAACAATGCATATCCGCACAACGATTTTTAGTAAAAGCCATTGATAACAATGGAAAGCCAGAACTCAGAAACATTGATAAGATGGGTTCGAATATAGCAGCAATAAAACTATACAATCGGAAAAATTATTCAAATATAAAAATAAAGTACTTGAATACTATTGTAGAACAAGATTATCTAATGATAAAGTGGCGGATAATGTTAAGTCTAGGCTTTAAAGAATTTGAATCTGCAAAGAGAACTATATTAGGAATTGAAGTGATTAGAATGATAAAGAAAAACCAACTAATCCTAAAAGTTCAACCTACAAATCATTTATATCATTCGCTTCTTAATAAATCAATTAGTTTAAAACTTTATACTTAATTTTAGCAGATGTGACAGAACCTTATTCATCTTCTTTGTTATATTAAGCTAATTTTAGCGCAAGATTAATCATCTCTTTAAATGAATTTTGTCTATCTTCAGCAGAAATAGATTGCCCTTTTAATATATGATCTGATACCGTTAATATGGTTAGTGCTTTTTTCTTGTATTTGGAAGCAATAGAGTACAACGCAGCTGCCTCCATATCTACACCTAACACACCATAGGTTTTCCAAGCTAAAAAAGGATCTGGCAAATGACTTTCGCCATAAAAGAAGTCTGATGTTAAAACTGATCCTGTATGTGCATTTAATTTATTTTCTTTTGCAACCTCCCAAGCTTTTTTTAACAATTCAAAATTGGCGGTTGGTGCAAAATCTTTTCCTCCAAATCTAATTTTATTCATTCCTGAATCTGTGCAAGCGCTCATCGCTAAAATAATATCCCTAATATTCACATCTTCTTGGATAGCACCACAAGATCCAATTCTAATCAATGTTTCTACACCATATTCCTCAATTAATTCTGTAACATATATAGAAATAGAAGGCATACCCATTCCTGTTCCTTGAACACTAATTCTTTTCCCATTATAATAGCCCGTATAACCCAACATACCTCTCACGTTGTTATAACATGTGATATCTGTTAAAAAAGTTTCGGCAATTAATTTTGCTCTTAACGGATCTCCAGGAAGGAGAACAAAATCTGCTATATCTCCTTTTTTTGCATTATTATGAACACTCATATTTTTATTTTTTATATTATATTTTTAATTATGTTTAACTTAAAATTGAAGTTAATATAAGCTTTACTGTAATTGCCCTTTTTATTTAAATAATTTATTTGTTTCAACGACAAACTTATTCCATCTTTGATTTAGTTCTTCTGTAGCAATTTGCTTTTCGTTTTCATTTAATGCAGCATATTGAATTGAATTAAAAACTAGTTTTTTTATAGCTCTTAAATCTAGCTCCCATGCCATAAAAACACTCCAAAAATCATATCCAAGTCCGTTGTAACCAAAAACTCCAGGATCATCACTACTAATGGAGCATTGAACACCATTTTTTAACAGTATTCTCCCTGGATGATTTCTTAAATCGTTCACATACCCTAATATTTGATTACTTAGAGGGTTTATTTCTACTAGATTATTTTTTTCTTTTATTTCTTTTATCAACCCAGGAAATAAAACCAAATTAAGTCCATGACCAATTCTTCTATTATCTATTAATGGTATATCAAAAAGGTTTTTATTATTGATAGAATTACTCTCTCCAGCATGAAGAAAAAGAGGGAGTTTAAAACCATATACATTTTCTAAAGAATCTAATTTTATCCAATTATCACGATAGTATTTAATGCTATTAAGAGAATCTTCATGCGCAACCAAATCAAAACCTTTTA
>JALSMD010000051.1 GCA_026987855.1 Candidatus Falkowiibacteriota bacterium
AGATTTAAGATCAAGCTGTTTGATAATATCTTCTCTTACTTCGGGAGTAGCGGTGGCTGTTAAAGCGACTACAGGGGGACGATTGAGTAAATGTAATGCATTTTTCAATTTAGTATAACTAGGTCGGAAATCGTGTCCCCAAACGCTAATACAATGTGCTTCATCTATAGCAAAAAGCCCTACTTTAATGTTTGTTAGATTATCAACAAAGTATTGATTATAAAACCTTTCAGGAGCGATATATAATAGTTTGTATTTTCCTTGACGTACCCCTTTAATTCTCTTAAAGCTTTCGCTCTGTCCGATGGAGCTATTTATGAATGTTGCTGGGATGCCAATAGCGTTTAAGGCGTCAACCTGGTCTTTCATTAAAGAAATCAGCGGAGAAACAACAATGGTTATCCCTTCTAATATTAAAGAGGGCAATTGATAAATTAATGATTTTCCGCCCCCCGTGGGCATAATAACAACTGTATCTTGTTTTGCCAAAACACTATCAATAGCTTTTTCTTGACCAGGCCTGAAATCGTTATAACCATAGTGTATTTTAAGCAGTTCTTTAAGATGTTGTTTTTGTTTTTCTTTATCCATATAAATATATTATAACAAAAAAATAAAAAGCCCATAAATATGGGCTTTTTAAACTAACAAAACAGATAATTATTTAGTAATTGTTTTTAATAATTGTTGAGGTTTGCTCCAATTTTGTAGCCTTTGATTTTCTATTCCTAAAGATTTTAAAACAAAACCGATAATTAAGTAGCTTGTAAAAACAATAATAATTCCTATAATTGCTCCCCCAATGATTTTTTTAGCTTGTTCAATTTTTTCAACATTACCAGATGAAATTAAAAACATAAAACCCCCGTAAACAAAAGCTAATAAGGCCAAAGATCCAGTGAGACCTAAAATTATTTCTGAAACTCTGATGCCTATATTGATTAGGTCATTTAATTGGTAGCCACCACAGGCGGGCGTATTTATGTTTTCTGCCTTTGAACAATCAATTTGTTTTTGTTTTTCTAAGACAGTTGGGGTGGCTGCTTGTATTAAGACTGGTTGAAAAACAATAACACAGGTGACTAAAAACAAAAAAATATTTTTCATTAAAAAAGACATAATTTTAAAGATTAAAATTAAATTTTTATTTTACGGTTTGTTGAATTTTTCTGGCTCCGAGCATAATGATATCTTCTAACTCCATTTGTCTTGCTACTGCTTCATCAATCATTTCTTTCATAATATTTTCAGCTGCTTTTGGTTCATTTCCTTTATACCAACTTTTGGCAGTTAAAAGTTGTTCAGCAAAAATCCCAATCTCAGGATCATCTAGTTGCCATTCAATTAAAGATCTCAGAGCTGTAGGTCTTTTTGTCTTTTCCAAATAAATTTTAGCTTGTTCTTCTGATGTTAAAAATTGTAGAAAATCCCAGGCTGTATCTAATTTTTGTTTAACATATTTTTCTCCTTTTTTTGTGTCCTCTGGATCGGTAAGTATTTTTTTGGAGACTACCTCTACCCAATAATTAGCAAAATTAACCTCGTCATTTCCTTCTATTTGTGGTAAACGCGCTATAGAAAAATTTAATTTTGGCGCCATAGATTTTATTTGAGGAATCATATAAGAATAACCAAACATCATTGCTAGTTTTCCTTGCGCAAAAAGATCTAGAGAGTATTCCATATTTTTATTCCAGGTGTACACTTCTTTGGCAGGATTAGCAAAATCTGTATAGAAACGTAAAGCCATCTTGCCGGGATTATAGGCTTGATTATTAGCATCAAATTGATTCATATGAAACAAAACATGTCTTTCTTCATCCATCATTATAGCGCCGCTTTGCATCATTAAAATTGATAATATATCGCTAGATCTTGCAATGTTGTCACTCCCCCCCAAGGCTACACCAGCCTGCACTATTTGCCCTTTGTTGTTTTGTTTTGTTAGCTTTTTTACATCTTTATAAAATTCTTTATTCCAAAATTGAGGGGCTTGTATGATGCTAGCATTATTTAAAAGGTCTCTATTATAAAACATTGCCAGAGTATCTACATAAAGCGGGAGAGCGTAAATTTTTTCCTCGCTTTTATTTGTTTTTTCGTCAGTCTCTTTAATAACAACATCATTATATACTACATCAACAAATTTATTTAAGACATCTTTGGGGGTTAGACTTTTTTTTGTGCGCAGTTCAATCACAGTTTCTTTTTTGATAGTCCCTTTTTGTACAGGATAGGCCATAGTAATAGTAGGAGGGAGAGGAGCAATTTTGTTTTTGTATTTTCTTATCCAAGTATTTTGGATAGAGAAAATATCTGGCCCTCTGTCTTCAGCAAAGGCATCAATTAGTTTTTCTTCATATTCATCATAGCGTAATTTTGTATAATTTATTTTAACATAAGGATGCATTTGATTATATTTTTCAATAATTTCTTTAAAAACGTCAGGACCATCCCAAACGCGCCAATACTCAAGAGTTATTGGTTGCATTTTTTCTTTTACCTTTTTATCAACAGTTTTACAACCAAAACCAGAAGTTAAAATTATTGTAAAAATAATTAAGAGATAGATTAATTTTTTATCCATATTATTTTATATTAAATATTCTTTTGGTCTATATTGTAAAGCTTCAGCGACATGATTTAATAATATTTTAGTTGATCCTTCTAAGTCGGCGATTGTTCTTGCTATTTTTAATACTTTAAAATAACTACGCGCAGAGAGACGCATTCGCTCCGCTGCGTCTTTAAGTAGTTTTGTTGTAGTATTATCTATTTCACAAAAGCATTTTACCGCTCTAGAATCCATTTCAGAGTTAGTGATAAATTTTGTACTTTTAAATCTTTTGCTTTGAATAATACGAGCCTCTTCTACTCGTTCTCTAATTGTTTTTGATGATTCTGCTGTGTCTTTACTAGTTAGTTTATCAAATTGGATGCGAGGGACCTCCAAGTGTAGGTCAATTCTATCAACAATAGGTCCTGATAGCTTTTTACGGTAGTTAGCAATTTGAACAGAGGTGCATGTACAGGGTTTCTGTTCGTCACCTAGAAAACCGCAAGGACAAGGATTGGTGGCTGCTATCAAAATAAACTTAGCTGGGAAAATTAGATTGCCAGCTGCGCGGCTAATATGAATAACCCCATCCTCTAATGGTTGACGTAGGCTTTCTAAAATAGAACGAGGAAATTCAGCAAATTCATCTAAAAACAAAACTCCGCGATGCGCTAATGATATTTCTCCTGGTCGTGGCCAAGCCCCTCCTCCAACCAGCGCCACCCCAGAAGCAGTATGGTGCGGAGCGCGAAAAGGACGAGTAGTTATAAGCGATTTTTTGTGGGGCAATTCCCCAGCAACGCTGTAAATTTTAGTTATTTCTAATGATTCATCTAACCTTAATTTAGGAAGGATTGAAGGTGTTGTGCGCGCAAGTAATGTTTTTCCGGATCCGGGCGGACCACTCATTAAAATATTATGCGCTCCTGCTGCTACAATTTCCATTGCTCTTTTGGCATGCTCTTGCCCTTTTATGTAGGCCATATCAAGGCTAGTAGAAACATAATCAAACTGGAAATTAAGAGCTGGAACGGAAATAAGTTTTGTTTTTCCTTCTAAATGTTTAGCTAATTCTAAAAGGTTCTTTACAGGAAAAACCTCTAAATCGGCAATCAATTTAGCTTCTTGGGCGTTTTGGTAAGGAACAAATAGGGTTTTAATTCTTTCTTGTCGGGCAGTGATTGCTATAGGAAGAATGCCATTAATTGGCCTTAACTCCCCGCTTAGGGCTAATTCGCCCACAAACAAAACTTTATTTAAATCAACGATGGGTTTAATTCGTTTAGCAGCTATTAGAATACTAACAGCAATAGGCAGATCATAACTTGGACCATGTTTGCGTAGATTAGCAGGCGCTAAATTGACAGTTATTTTTACTTTAGGACAGAAAAGACCAGAATTTTTTATAGCGCTTCTTACTCTTTCTCTTGATTCAGAAACTGCCGTGTCAGGTAATCCTACAATAGAAATTGAACCTAAATCCCCTCCTCCAATATCAGCTTCCACTTCAATAAGTTCTGCATCTAACCCTAAGACAGCTGCTGACAAAACCTTTGAAGACATAAATTATAATTTTATCTTGTTTAATTTATTTTATTATAACACAAAAACAATAAACACGACAAATTAAAATAACAAATTTATAAAATACATTTAAGGATTTTGACAAAATATGTTTTTTGTGTTAGTTTAAAATAAATTTATTATAATAAAATTATACAAAGGAGGGAGAAGATATGTTTAATATAGTTGATTGTTCTTTTTGTAAAGGAAAAGGTTACTTTGATTTTTTGCTTTTCACTAAGAACTGCCCAAGATGTAGGGGGTACGGGCAATTTATAGAAATAAATTGCCCGGTATGTGGCAAAAAGCTCTGTCTCCCGGGAAGAAGTTTAAAGGAATATAAAGGCAATTTAGTGTGTTCAGAAGAATGTAAGCAACAGATTCAAAATGAGATTTAGTTTTTTAGACTATTAAAGACTGACAAGACTGTCCATAAAAAGGGCAGTCTTTTTCTACTATTTAAATACAACAAAAAAATCGCCCTAGGCGGGCAGGCAAGAAATTTTTGCTAGAAGAAATTCAGTCTAGAACCGAATTTAATCTAGCAGAAAATCCCCATGCTTGTCGTGCCTGGCCCGTCTAGGACGATCTTTTTGTTAAGAGGGCGTTGTTAAAAAACTCTCTATTCTCCTTTGTTTGGTTTGCTCGTATTTTTGTAAATTATATTATACTAGCACACTATTTAAATCTTGTCAAGACCTAAGATTATTCTACTGTTACGCTTTTAGCCAGATTACGTGGCTTATCTACATTACGTTTTTTATAAATAGCAATATAATAAGCAAGAAGCTGTAAAGGGACGACAGATAGAATCGGAGTTAAAAATTCAAGTGTTTTAGGAATATAAACAACATCATCAGCTACTTTTCTTGTTCTGCGATCACTACGGCTAGCAATGGCAATGACTTTTCCTCCTCTTGCTTTTATTTCCTCGGCATTACTCAAATCTTTATCATAAACACTTGTTTGAGGCATAATAAATATACTAGGAAAATTTTTGTCTATCATAGCAATTGGTCCGTGCTTCATTTCACCGGAAGGAAAACCTTCAGCATGGATATAGGAAACCTCTTTAAGTTTAATAGCTCCTTCTTGAGCAATAGGACAGTTAAATTTTCGTCCTAAAAATGCAAAGTTTTTGTATTTACAATATTTTTTAGCTATTTTTTTAACTTGCCTAGATATTTTTAAAGTTTCTTTTATTTTTTGAGGCATGCTTTCAAGCTCTTTAACAATTAAACGACGCTGTTTGATAGACAATTTTTTTTCTCCTAAAAATAAGGCAATTAAAGCTAAAGCAATTAATTGAGAAGTAAAAGCTTTGGTAGAGGCAACTGCAATTTCTGGCCCACTATGTGTATAAATACCAGCATTAACCTCACGTGCAATTGTAGAACCAACAACATTAACTACTCCTAAAGTAAGCAAGCCTTTTTCTTTTGCCTGACGAATGGCGGCTAGAGTGTCGGCTGTTTCCCCAGACTGGCTTATAGCTAAAACAGCTGTGTTTTTTAGCAAAACATTAGCACGATAACGGAATTCAGAAGCATATTCAGCTCTTGTGGGTAAGCATGCTAATTCTTCAATCATATATTCGCCTATTCGAGCAGCACAATGAGCGGTGCCGCAACCAATAAGCACCAAATATTTTAATTGACTTAACTCGTTTTTTATTTCAATAAATCCTCCCAAATTTGCTTTATATTCTTTTGTATTTATCCTTCCACGCAAAGTATTGGCAATTGACTTTGGCTGTTCAAAAATTTCTTTTTCCATAAAATGTTTAAAACCATCCTTTTCTGCTTCGTTTATGTCCCATTTTATTGTTTCTGGTTCTTTTTTTATTTTTCTATAATTAGCGTTAAAGATATTTATTTTATTATTATAAATTTCTGCTATTTCCCCATCTTCTAGATATATTACATCACGGGTAAAAGGCAAAATAGCAGCTGCATCTGAACAAACAAAAACCTCTTTTGCCCCAACGCCAAGCAAAAGAGGACTTCCCATCCGAGCGGCTATCAAACGTTTTGGTTCTAAAGAATGTATAACAACTAAACCATACGTCCCTTTAATTAATGATAATGCCTTACGCACCGCTGTTAACAAATTTTCATTATAAAATTCTTCAATTAAATGGGCTATAATTTCTGTGTCAGTTTGAGAACTAAAAAAGTGCCCTTTTTTAACAAGAAATTGTTTTAGTTTTTGATAATTTTCAATAATCCCATTATGGACAAGCCAAATTTGTCCTGAGCAATCTGAGTGAGGGTGAGCGTTTTTGATATTAGCTTGTCCGTGAGTTGCCCAACGAGTGTGAGCAATTCCCATATTGCCTTTTAAAGGATTTTTAGAAAGTTTGTCGGCAAGATTAATAATTCGCCCAGAGGCTTTGATAGTATTTATTTTTTGTCCATCATGAACAGCCAGTCCAGCTGAATCATAGCCGCGATATTCCAATTTTTTTAATCCATCTAGCAAAAGATTGGAAGCTTTTTTGTTGCCAATATAGGCAATTATTCCACACATAAATTTATTCATTATTTATTATCCTTATTATTAATTTACCATATTTTAAAGATTTAAAGAAAGTTTTTGAAATCAAGTTTTTTTAAACTTAAAATCAACAGCAACAGAATGTATAGTAGTCGTAAATAAGTCGAACAACTAATAATATTTTTGTCTCATTTTAAATAAATATCAATTAATTTTTAAACTTAACTATATAATAATCTTGATTGTATAGCATTACAATCACTTGATTTTTAACAGGGTTTGTGTTAATATAAGTTTTAGTTTTAGGTTATTTTAAATATGGCTGGGTAGCTCAGTTGGTTAGAGCGAGGGAATCATAACCCCTAGGTCGTGGGTTCAAATCCCACCCCAGCCACAAATATTATATAATTGTATAGCTTGCAACTCATAACGACTTTTGGCTGGTTAAAAATCAAGCAAAAAGAATTATTACCATTATTTTTAGCTTCGTATATATTTCAAACCTTTGTCTAAGGGTTTAATTTTGACTTGTTATTTTGTTATTTATGCCTAGTTTGCCTAAATCTTATATCCCATCTCAATATGAAGATGGGATTTATAAAAAATGGGAAGATTCAGGATATTTTAATCCTGATAATTTAGATTTGGACGATGAAGCGGCTTCTTATTCTATTGTAATGCCACCCCCTAATGTTACTGGTACGCTGCATTTGGGGCATGCTGTAATGTTAGCTTTAGAGGATATTTTAATTAGATATTATAGAATGAGAGGATATCGAACTCTTTGGATTCCTGGCACTGATCACGCTGCTATTGCTACTCAAACTAAAGTAGAAAAAATTTTAAAAGAAAAAGGATTAACTCGTCATCAACTAGGAAGAGAGAGATTTTTGAGAGAAGTAGTTAATTTTGCTAAAAAATCCCATGATACTATCGTAAATCAAGTAAAAAAAATGGGTTCTTCTTGTGATTGGTCGCGTGAAGCTTATACTTTAGATGAGGTTCGAACAAAAGTTGTGCGAAGTGTTTTTAAATTAATGTATGATGACGGCTTAATTTATCGCGGAGAGAGAATAGTTAATTGGTGTCCGCGTTGTCACTCTACTTTAGCCGATGACGAGGTTGAATACAAAGAACAAAAAGCAAAATTATATACCTTCCGTTATTCGCCTGACTTCCCTTTTACTATTGCTACTACTAGGCCAGAAACTAAATTAGGTGACACAGCTGTAGCTGTTAACCCTAAAGATTATAGGTATAAAAAATATATAGGAAAAGTTTTTGAAGTTAATTTTTTAGGGCATATTTTAAAATTAAAAATTATTGCTGACAAAAGTGTGGATATAGAATTTGGCACAGGAGCCTTGGGCGTTACTCCTGCGCATTCTCTAGTTGATTGGCAGATGGCAGAAGAGAAGAATTTAGACATTATTAAAGTTATTGATGAAGATGGCAAAATAAGACAGGGTTTTGGCGAGTTTTCTGGTTTAAATGTTAAAGAGGCACGCGCTAAAATAGTGGAAAGATTGCGAAAGACTGGTTTAATGGAAAAAGAAGAAGAAATTAGCAACAATATTTCTTTGTGCTATCGTTGTGATACCCCTATTGAGCCATTGCCTAGTAAGCAATGGTTTATAAATGTTAATAAAAAAATTCCAGGAATAGGAAAATCAATTAAAGAATTGTCAGTAGAGGCGGTACGAAATGGGGTTTTTGGCCGAAAACCAATTAAGATTTATCCAGAACGTTTTCGTAAAAATTATTTTCATTGGATGGAAAATTTGCGTGATTGGTGTATATCTAGACAAATTTGGTATGGCCATAGAATACCTGTTTGGTATAAAGACAAAGGACAGAATAGTGATAAAGAAGTATACGTTGGCATAGAGCCACCAAAGGGAGAAGGCTGGAAACAAGATCCAGACACCCTTGATACATGGTTTTCCAGTGGACTTTGGACATTTTCTACTTTAGCTCAAGACCCTCAGCAAATTAAAATTAAAGACAGACGCTTAGTTATAGAAAGCAATGATTTTTATTGTTTTCACCCCACCAATGTTTTAGAAACAGCTTATGATATTTTGTTTTTTTGGGTAGCGCGAATGATTATAATGACAACTTATGTTATGCGAGACGTTCCTTTTTACGATGTTTATTTGCACGGACTTGTTTTAGATGAACACGGAAAAAAGATGAGTAAATCAAAAGGGAATGTTATAGATCCACTTGAGATGATAAAAAAATATGGCACTGATGCTGTTAGACTTTCTTTAGTAATTGGCTCAGCTCCAGGGAACGATATGAAATTAAGCGAAGAAAAAATTGCTGGTTTTAGAAATTTGGTTAATAAATTGTGGAATGTTGCGAGGTATATTTTACAAAAATCAAAGCTTGATAACCAAAATTTAAAAATTCAGTTTAAGGACCAAAGCTTAACTTTAGCTGATAAGTGGATTTTAAGTCAGATGAGAAATTTAATTAGAAGTGTAAGTGATGATATAGCTAATTATCGTTTTTCTCAAGCAGGAGAAAAATTAAGAGAATTTACTTGGAATAGTTTAGCTGACTGGTATTTGGAGATTAGTAAGTTTGAACAAAGCGAAAATAAAGATAAAATTTTAATAAAAATTTTAATAGATTTATTAAAAATGTGGCATCCTTTTGTGCCATTTGTTACAGAAGCTATTTGGCAAGAGATGGGAACTAATGGCTTGTTAATGGTTGCTAAATGGCCTCAAGAGAAAGATTATAACGAGGTATTAAAAGACGAAACACAAGTAAGAGATTTTGAAAAAATAAAGAATATTATAATGGCTATTCGTAATGCAAGATCAGAGAACAAAGTTGAACCAAGTCGCAAAATACAGGCTATTATTTATGCGGGGAAAAATTATGAAATAATAAAGAAGTCCATCATCTTAATTAAAAGCTTGCGAACAGGAATTGATAATTTAGAAATTAAAGAAAATGGCAAAAAGATAAAAAAAGCGATTTATATTACAGTTGGAGATGTTGAGGTATATCTTTTGGGCGCAATTGACCCAGAAAAAGAAAAAATGCGCATTAAAAGAGAAATAGAAAATTTGGAGAAATTAGTAGATAATTTAAAAAGTAAATTAAATAACAAACAATTTGTAGACAAAGCCCCTAGAGAAATAGTGGAGCGTGAAAAGCAACGTTTAGCAAGCTTTGATCTAAGGTTAACACAATTAAAAGAAAAATTAAAAGAATATTAAAATTTTAGTTAGTTTTTAAAAATCTTAATGACAGAAATCAGACTAAAAAATATTTACGGTTTGTACTAATTTTATATTGATATTATGGTTATATATAAATTGATTTTGTTGAATGAAAAAATAAAGTGATTCCATGTCAAAACGCGTGAATTTTTATTACCTTTTTATTGTTAATGGATATTTAATTTTTGCATTATTTATGATACAATTAAATCATAAAAATTTAACACAAATTTATGCAGTCAATATTAAATAATGATCTTTTACAGTTAGAGATGTTGGGTAATACTGTTGGAGAATATTTTTTGGCCGCATTAATTTTTTTATTAGTAATAATTGTATTGAAAATTTTTCAGAAATTTCTTATTGATCGCATTAAAAGAATAGCTCAAAAAACTAAAACAGATATTGATGATATTGTTGTGAATGTGATTAGCAATATTCATTGGCCGTTTTATGTTTTGATGTCGTTTTATATTGCTATTAAATTTTTAAATGTTCATAATTTTATTGCTCAATGGTCGTATTACTTATTATTAATTGCGGTTGTCTACTATATTGTTCGCGGTCTTCAAGAGTTTGTTGATTACGGCACAAAATTGGTGATAGACAAAAGGAGGAAGGAAGAAGATGATGAGATGCATTTAGGTATTATTACTGTTTTAAATACAATAGTAAAAATATTATTGTGGGTAGCGGCGATTTTAATAGTTCTTTCAAATTTAGGTTATAATGTTAATTCTTTAATAGCAGGACTTGGAATTGGAGGCATTGCTGTTGCTTTTGCTTTACAAAACATATTAAGCGATATTTTTAGCTCTTTTTCTATATACTTTGATAGACCCTTTAGAGTGGGCGATTTTATTGTGGTAGGAAATTATAAGGGAACAGTTAAACGTATAGGAATAAAAACAACACGCATCCAATCTTTACAAGGCGAGGAGATAGTCATACCAAATAATGAATTAACTCAAACTAAATTACAAAACTTTGGAGTAATGGAAAAGAGAAGAGTTGTCTTTACAATTGGTATTACTTATGAAACACCACTAGAAAAAGTAAAACAAGTTCCCCAAATAATTAGAGAGGCCATTGAAAAAGAAAAGATAACTGAGGTAGAAAGAATTCATTTTAAGACCCTAGGAGACTTTGCTTTGATTTTTGAGGCAGTATTTTATATTAATTCCAAAGAGTATAAGGATTATATGGATATTCAACAATCTATTAATTTGTTCTTAATGGAAAGATTTGCTCAAGAAGGCATAGAATTTGCTTATCCAACCCAAACTTTATACCTTAAAAAAACACAAAACTAAGACTTGCCTTTTAGTTTTAAAAATACTATAATTATAATATAAATTTAAATGAATACATTTTAAATAATTAAAATAAAATTATGGTTAAGTTATTGAAGAAATTCGCAAAATTTAATTTAAAAAAAGAAGAAGAGTATGAAGATGAGGAACGGGAAGAGACAGAAGAAGCAGAAGGAGAAGTAGAAGAAAACGAAGAAGGAGAATGGTTAGGCGAAGAACAAGAAGAGGGACAATTATCAATAGATGTTTATCAAACTCCAGAAGCTATTGTGGTTAAGTCTACTATTGCTGGTGTTAAACCGGAAGACATCGATATTTCTATCAATAATGATATGCTTACTATTCGTGGCAAAAGAGAAACAAAGGAAGAAATTAAAGACGAAGATTATCTTTATCGAGAGTGTTATTGGGGGTCTTTTTCTCGTTCTATAATATTGCCAGTTGAAATAGAGGCAGAAAAAGTTGAAGCAGAGTTAGAAAACGGCGTTTTAACAATTATTTTGCCAAAAGCCAAAGCTAGCAAACAGATATCTGTTAAAGTTAAAGAGAAAAATTCTTAGTAAAAATATGAAAGTTAGCTTTACTATTAAGAAAGTAGAAGAAGATAAAGTAATTTTGGTTGATAGTAGCCACAACGTTGTTAGCTGGCCAAAAGATAAATTACCCCCCCAGTCAATAAAAGAGGGAGAAGTTGTTAGTTTTTACATAAACGAAAAGGTGGATTCCCATAATATACAAGAACAAGCAAAAGCGATTTTGAACGAGATTTTAAATATTAAAAATTAGTTTATATGTCTCGTTCTTCGGTAAGGCCAATCAATATTTTATTTAGATGGTTACTGGAGATAGTAGCCATTTTTTTTATTATTTTTTTTATTTTAGGGATAGGTTATTTTTTGTTCGTTAAGATATATGAAAATAAAATTTATCCAGGAGTTTATGTTGGTAACATAAACTTGGGGGGAAAAACCGCTGAAGAAGCTCTTTATTTGTTAAATAGAAAAATAGATAATATCAATCAAAAAGGAATTAAATTTGTTTATAAAAATGAAGAAACCATTATTTATCCTGTAATATCTTCTTTAGAGGGCGATTTGGCTTATCCAATTATTAACTTTGATTCTTCTGAAACTGTCTCCCGCGCTTTTACTTATGGGCGGCAAGGTAATGTTTTTACTCGAATATCCGAACAAGTAAAGCCATTATTAGGTCGCGTCTCTGTCAATATGGTTTTTTCTGTTAATTCAAAAGAAATAAAAAAAATATTACATAACCGTTTTGCAGGCTTAGAAGAAAGCGCGCAGAACGCTCGTTTAGTTTTTTATCAAAATCAAAAACAAGAAATAATTTTTAATATTGAAAAAGAAAAATTAGGCCGAGCAATTGACTACGATAGGGCTATTAAGAAATTGACATTTAATTTAAGTTTTTTAGATGTTCAACCAATTAGACTTTTTGCTCATACTGATTATCCTAAAATATATAAAAAAGATTGCAGAAAACTTGATGTTATTGCAAAAGAAATTGTTAATTTAGCTCCTATTACTCTTGTGACCCCATCTCGTATACACACTAGCTCAACAACACAAACAAAGTGGACAATAGACAAGGAAACTTTAGCCTCATGGCTTGTTTTAAAGTTAACTAATGACGATTTAGGTTCTATGCCTTATGTGGGCATTGATTACCAGAAAGTAAAAGAATATTTAAACGAACATATCGCGCCATACATTAATAAATTACCAACGAATGCTAAATTTAAAATAAAAGACGGCAAGGTTGTTGAATTCCAAACAAGTAGAGACGGTCAAAAGTTAAATATAGATGCTACTTTGGCAAAGTTAGAATTTGAACTTATTCAGGGAAGAAGCAAAGAAATTGAAATAGCTATAAGCGAACTTAAAAGTAGTATCCAAATGCAAGACATTAATAATTTAGGAATTAGAGAAATTATAGGAACAGGACAATCCAATTTTAGTGGTTCGCCCAAAAATCGTCGGCACAATATTCAAGTAGGAGCAAATAAGTTAAACGGTGTTCTTATTCGTCCAGGAGAAGAATTTTCTCTTTTAGCCGCCTTGGGAGAAATAAATAAAGAAGCTGGTTATTTGCCAGAGTTAGTAATTAAGAATAATCGTACTGTGCCTGAATATGGCGGAGGGCTTTGTCAAATTGGAACAACTATTTTTAGGGCAGCTCTACATAGCGGGTTACCCATTACTATGCGTCGTAACCATTCTTATCGAGTTTCTTATTATGAGCCAGCTGGGACTGATGCTACTATTTATGATCCTTGGCCAGATTTACGTTTTATTAATGATACAGGACATTATATTTTAATTCAGGCTCGTATTGAGGGCGATGATTTGTATTTTGATTTTTGGGGGACACGCGATGGTAGAAAGGTAGAAATTAGTGACCCTGTAATTTATAATATTGTTAAGCCTGGCCCAACAAAATATATAGAAACATTGGACTTGCCACCAGGGGAGAAAAAGTGTACTGAACACGCTCATAGTGGCGCTGATGCTTATTTTGATTATAAAGTTACTTATCCAGACGGCACCATAAAGGAAAAAAGATTTACTTCTCATTATGTTCCCTGGAGAGAAGTCTGTTTAATTGGGGTAGAAAAATTATCTAGCGAAAAAGAAAACAAAAGCAATTCAGACGATAACGCTACTTCTACTTTAAAAAGCGCAGAATAATCTTTATAAGAAATAATTATAATTAATAAATTATAAAGATATGAACATTAATCCAAATATTTTTAAAGCTTATGATATTAGGGGTATATACAAGAAAGATTTTGCCGAAGATTTTGCTTATAAATTAGGTTTAGCTTATGCTTATTTAAGACAAAAAGAAGAGGAAGACAGAAAATTAAAAATAGTCGTTGGATCTGATATGCGTTTGTCTTCCCCTCCTTTAAAAAGGGAGCTTATTAGGGGCTTGCTTGATGGTGGTGTTAATGTTGTTGATATTGGTTTGTCCCCCACCCCGACTTTTTATTTTGCTGTAGCTTATTTTGGATATGATGGAGGAGTGTTAGTATCTGCTTCACATAACCCAAAGGAATATAACGGCTTTAAATTGGTAAGAAATAAAGCGCTACCTATTGGTAAGAACACAGGCATTATGGATCTAAAACAGATTATTTTGGAAAATCGTTTTCAAAAAAGTAATACACCAGGAAGTTTAGGCAAAAGAGATGATTGTATTAAAGAGCAAATTAAACATGATTTAAAATATGTTGATTTAGATAAAATTAAAAAATTTAAAATTGTTATTGATCCTGCCAATGCAATGGGTTCATTGTATTTTGATGAATTATTTAAATATGTTTCAGCAGAAGTAGTAAGAATGAACTGGGAACTTGACGGAACTTTTCCTGCACATGAAGCTGATCCGTTTAAATATGAAAATATAAAAGATTTATGTGAAAGAGTAAGAAAAGAAAGAGCTGATCTAGGAATCGCTACAGATGGGGACGGGGATAGAATATTCTTTGTAGACGACCAAGGCAATCCAGTAGAGGCTGGAATTACGCGGGCAATTTTGTGTAAAATATTTTTACGTGAAAACCCAGGATCTAAAATTGCTTACGATATTAGGCCAGGTAAAATTACGGAAGATATTATTAGAGAAAATGGAGGCATCCCGATAGTAACAAAAGTTGGCCATTCTTTAATTAAAGAACAAACAATTAAGGAGGGGGCTGTTTTTGCTGGCGAATCATCGGGACACTTCTTTCTTAACATGGAACATGGTTGCTACGAAGTTCCTGTGATTGTTGCTTTAAAAATATTAGAGGAATTATCTGTAAGCAATTTAAATTTTTCTCAATATATTAAACCATATAAAAGATATTTTCATTCAGGAGAGATCAATAACCGAGTTAATGACCCACAAAAAATTATTAGTTTAATTAAAGAAAGATATCATGATGGAAAAATAAACGAATTAGACGGTATAACAGTTGAATATCCTGATTATTGGTTTAATGTACGTGCTTCTAACACAGAGCCATTGTTAAGACTTAATGTAGAGGCAAAATCAAAAGAAGTTTTAAAACAAAAAACAAAAGAATTATTAAAAACTATTAAAGAAGAAGATTGATTGATTTTATGTTTTAGATTTTTTAGCTAAAATTAAAACAAAAACTCTTTTTTTAAAAAGATATAAGAAAGGACTTGACATATGTTTTAAAATTGTTTAATATAATAATGCATATATAAAAAATAATAATAAATTTTACAAATAAAACAGTGATAAGTTTTTATCTCTGTTTTTTATGTCAAAATTGAACATTGAAAATTAAATAAAATGGTTTGGTGCTAATAGGCGCCAATCAGTCAGGATTTTATTCTCTTCATATATTTTTTTGAAAGAGGAATCCAAGTATTTCTCTTTCACGAGGCGAGTAAACCTCGTAAAAAACTCTTTGAGAGTTTGATCCTGGCTCAGGATGAACGCTGGCGGCGTGTCTAAGGCATGCAAGTCGAACGGTATACTTCGGTATACCGTGGCAAACGGGAGCGTAACACATTGGTAACCTACCCTGAGGACGAGGATAACCCGGAGAAATCCGGGATAATACTCGATAAAAGTGGGGGGACGCTAGGTCATTCCCACTTAAAGCTCCGGCGCCTCAGGAGGGGCCTATGGCCTATCAGCTTGTTGGTGAGGTAATGGCTCACCAAGGCTATGACGGGTAGCGGGTGTGAGAGCATGGCCCGCCTCACTGGGACTGAGACACTGCCCAGACTCCTACGGGAGGCTGCAGTCAAGAATCTTCCCCAATGGCCGCAAGGCTGAGGGAGCGACGCCGCGTGCGCGAAGAAGCCCTTCGGGGTGTAAAGCGCTTTTATGGGGGACGAAGCTTCGGTTGACGGTACCCCATGAATAAGGGGCTGCTAACCTCGTGCCAGCAGCAGCGGTAATACGAGGGCCCCTAGCGTTATCCGGATTTACTGGGCGTAAAGGGTCCGCAGGCGGTTTAGCGCATCTCCTGTTAAATCTACGGGCTCAACCCGTAGGCTGCGGGAGAGATGGCTAAACTAGAGGCCGGGAGAGGCGAGCGGAATTGCCGGTGTAGGGGTTAAATCCGTTAATATCGGCAGGAACACCAAATGCGAAGGCAGCTCGCTAGAACGTGCCTGACGCTCAGGGACGAAAGCGTGGGGAGCGAATGGGATTAGATACCCCAGTAGTCCACGCTGTAAACGATGGATGCTAAGCATTGGCAGTGTCGACCCTGTCAGTGCTGTCCACCTAAGCTAACGCGTTAAGCATCCCGCCTGGGGAGTACGGCCGCAAGGCTAAAACTCAAAGGAATAGACGGGGACCCGCACAAGCGGTGGAGCATGTGGTTCAATTCGATGATAAGCGAGGAACCTCACCAAGGCTTGACATCCAGCTGCATGCCCTGGAAACAGGGAGGCCTTCGAGGGTGCTGGACAGATGCTGCATGGTTGTCGTCAGCTCGTGTCGTGAGATGTACCGTTAAGTCGGGAAACGAGCGCAACCCCTATCCCATGTTTCATGTGTCATGGGAAACTGCCCGCTTTAAGTGGGAGGAAGGTGGGGATGACGTCAAATCAGCATGGTTCTTACGCCTTGGGCTACACACATGCTACAATGGGGAGTACAAAGGGACGCTAAGCCGTAAGGCGGAGCAAATCCCCTAAAACTCCTCTCAGTTCGGATTGGGGTCTGCAACTCGACCCCATGAAGCCGGAATCGCTAGTAAACGCGTATCAGCCATGGCGCGTTGAATACGTTCTCGGGTCTTGTACTCACCGCCCGTCACGTCAAGGGAGCCGGCAATACCCGAATCTCGACGAATGTCGAGAGAAGGTAGGGCTGGTGACAGGGACGAAGTCGTAACAAGGCATCCGTAGCGGAAGCTGTGGATGGATCACCTCCTTTCTAGGGAGTACGGTGAGTAACCCATTTTGCTTTTTAGCAAAATGGTTCCGTACGGTCGACTACCTAACCTCTTTGGTTTAGGTAATAAGATTGGCGCCTGTTAGTACCAAACAAACAAATAGTGTTATGGGCCTATTTGTTTCTTTTGATTAAAAGAAAAGATTGGTCCTTGCGCAAAACCAATCTTTTTTGTTATTATATAAGAACAAAAGGGGCGTGTAGCTCAGTTGGTTAGAGCGCTACTCTGATAAAGTAGAGGTCCGTGGTTCAAATCCACGCACGCCCACTGGGACACGAGGCAGTCCCGAGGTAGACTCGGAACGCCAAACCCATCACAAAGTGACGCGGGGTAGAGCAGTGGCAGCTCGCCAGGCCCATAACCTGGAGGTCGCAGGTTCGAATCCTGCCCCCGCAACATGAAAAAATATAGTTTTTGGTCTTAGACAATATTATTAGATTAAGCATAGATATGTTTGCGGGGTGTGGCCTAGTGGCTTAGGGCGCCTGCTTTGGGAGCAGGAGATCCTGGGTTCGAATCCCAGCACCCCGACAAAATTTTACTGATTTTAGTAAATCAGTAAAATTTTTATTAGGTATTGGGTGAGAACTCAGGAGAAAAACTTTGACAATTGATAAGAATGCGGGCGTCGTATAGTGGCTATTACCCCAGCCTTCCAAGCTGGTGACGCCGGTTCGATTCCGGTCGCCCGCTCAGAAAATTGATTAAACTTAAAACCCCTTTTTATATATAAAGGGGTTTTAAGTTTTTATAAACTAATTATTTGACCACCCTACTAAGACAATGATACACTAATAAGCAGACGATTATAATTTTATCAAACTTTTTGTATTAAATAGCAAAAAGAAGATGGGCAAATATGGAAACAAAATTTAAATTTATAATTTTTATATCTATATGCCAGAACTTCCAGAAGTAGAAACAATAAAAAACGACCTAAAAGAAAAAATTAAAAACAAAACTATAAGTCAAATTAAAATAAAAAACATATCAACAGTTAGAAACAACTTAAGTTTTCTTAAAAACAAGTTGAAAGATGCTGAATTAAAAAATATAAAAAGAAGTGGTAAGCTTCTTGTTTTTGTTTTTATTAAAAAGAAGAAGGAGTTTTATTTACTTATCCATCTTAAAATGACTGGCCAGTTAATTTATTGTGATAGAAAGAATTTTGTTATTGGTGGTCATGCCAATTCAAAGAAAGAAAAAGAAAAAGTTAATAAGGGTTTATTTAATGATTTGTGTCAACCAAACAAATATACACGTCTTATTTTTGTTTTTAGTGATGGCTCACAATTATTTTTTAATGACTTAAGAAAATTTGCTTATTGCCAAATTGTTGATAAAAAGCAATTAAATGAAATTTTAGATAATTTTGGAATTGAACCAGGCCAAAAAAATTACACTTGGAATAATTTTAAAAAAATATTTATAGGTCGTAAAACTAATATTAAAGCCTTACTTTTGAATCAAAAACTAATAGCGGGTATTGGCAATATTTATGCTGACGAAATATTGTTTGAAGCTAAAATCAATCCAGAACGAAAAGTAAATTCGCTAAACAATAATGAAATTAGAAGAATTTTTTTTGCTATACAAAAGATTATTAAAAAAGCAATTAAGTATAGAGGGACTACTTTTAGTAATTATATCGATCCGAGCGGAAGAAAAGGTGGTTTTAGTAAATTATTAAAGATTTATGGTCGCGAAGGTCAAAGATGTTTAAGATGTAAGAATGCTACTATTCAAAAAATTAAAGTGGCGGGTCGCGGCACAAGGTATTGTCCAAATTGTCAA
>JALSMD010000052.1 GCA_026987855.1 Candidatus Falkowiibacteriota bacterium
TGATCATTTTAAAATAGCTTTATCAGTAGGAGTTCAAAAGATGGTTCGCAGTGATTTAGCCGCTTCAGGAGTGATGTTTACTATTGACACTGAGTCAGGATTTAGGAATGTTGTTTTAATAAATTCTATTTATGGTTTAGGAGAAAACATTGTTCAAGGAAAAGTAAGTCCAGATGAATTTTATGTTTTTAAGCCAACAATGGCAATTTTAAAAAGAAAAATCGGCCAGAAAGACATTAAAATGATTTATAGCCGCAACCCTAAAAAACCTACCAGAGATGTAAAAGTTCCTTTACGTGATAGAATTAAGCAATCAATTACCGATGAACAGGTATTAGAATTAGCTCGCTGGGCAATAATAATTGAGAAACACTATAAAAGACCAATGGATATAGAATGGGCATTAGATGGCAGAGAAAATAAGCTTTATATAATCCAAGCCAGGCCAGAGACAATTCATAGCATTCGCGATTTGGATGTGCTTGAAGAATACAAATTACAGGAAAAAGGAGAAGTAATAGTAAGTGGTCAAAGTGTAGGCAATAAAATTGGAGCAGGGGTGGCTAATAAAATAATGGATATTCGTGATATCAAAAAATTCAAGCCTGGCCAAGTTTTAGTTACTGATATGACTGATCCTGATTGGGAACCAATTATGAAAATAGCTTCTGCTATTATTACTGACAAAGGCGGTCGTACTTGTCATGCAGCAATAGTATCCCGTGAACTAGGCGTGCCTTGTATTGTTGGTACAAAAGTGGCTACTGAGAAAATCAAAAGCGGTCAGAAGGTAACAGTAAGTTGCGCTGAAGGCGAAATAGGTTTTGTTTATAAAGGAGAATTGCCATTCAAAGTAGAAAAAGTGAATATTAAAAACCTAGAAAGACCAAAAACAAAGATAATGATGAACATAGGGGAACCAGAAACAGCTTTTGCTAAATCCCAAATACCCAATGATGGAGTTGGTTTAGCGCGTTTAGAGTTTATTATCAATAATTACATTAAAGTTCATCCCTTGGCTTTGATCAATTTTTCTAAAATCAAAGACAAAAAATTGAAGAAACAAATTGATGAAATTACAAAAGGTTATAAAGACAAATCTCAATTTTTTGTTGATAAATTAGCAGAAGGAGTAGCAATGATTGCCGCTGCCTTTTATCCAAAAGATGTTATTTTGAGATTATCTGATTTTAAGACTAACGAATATGCGAATTTAATTGGTGGAGGCGAATACGAACCAGTAGAATCAAACCCAATGATAGGATGGAGGGGCGCTAGCCGTTATTATTCTCCAAAATTTTTGCCGGCTTTTGAATTGGAATTAAAGGCCATAAAGATGGTAAGAGATGAAATGGGCCTTTCTAATTTAAAGGTGATGATACCTTTTTGTAGGACAATAGAGGAAGGTAAGAAGGTTCTGTCTATAATGAACAAAAATGGATTAAAAAGAGGGAAAAACGGCTTAGAAGTTTATGTAATGGCAGAGATTCCAGCTAATATAATCTTGGCTGACCGTTTTGCAGAAATTTTTGACGGATTTTCAATAGGATCAAATGATCTTACACAATTAACTCTTGGTATAGACCGTGATGCTAGCGGAACTCTACATGTTGAAGGCCAATCTAATGAAAAGAATGAAGCAGTTAAAACTTTGATTAAGTATTTAATTGAAGTGGCTCATATAACCAAAACAAAGGTTGGAATTTGTGGCCAAGCTCCAAGCGATTTTCCTGATTTCGCAGAATTTTTAGTAGAATGTGGAATTGACAGCATTTCCTTAATACCAGATACTGTTATTAAAACCACTATTGCGGTTGCCAAAAAAGAAAAAGAATTAGGAAGAAAATAATAATTTTATGATAAAATTTTATCAAAAAACAGTTAAAGACCAAAAGCTAAAGGAGCTTAGAAAATTTAGCGTTGGCTCTTGGATTTATGTTGAAAATCCAAGTGAAAAAGAATTAATTAGACTTTCATCTCAATTTGGACTGGATGAATATCTACTTAAAGATGCTATTGATCCTAATGAGGTGCCACGAGTAGAAATTAATAATAATATAACCTATGTTTTTACAAGAGTTCCTTATCAGGAGGAAGATAGGATTATTACTATTCCTCTTTTAGTCGGAATTGCGCCTGATTTTATTTTTACGGTTTGTTGCCGAAAGCTTGATTTTTGGTATAAATTTTTTGATTCTTATATAGAGTTTTATACAACACAAAAGTCAAAATTTTTTACTCAGATTTTTTCAGAAATAAATGAAATTTATAATGATGCTCTGACAAATATTAGCCGTCAGATGAGGGGAGTTAGCGTTCGCGTTGATCAAATAAAAAATGAAGATATTTTACGCTTTGTTATTTTTGAAGAAATGCTTAATGATTTTATGGCTGCCTTAATACCAACTAATGCGTTGCTTAATAATATTTTATCTGGAAAGTTTTTTAAGTTATATGAAGAAGACCAGGACCTAATTGAAAATTTATTTTTGGTTAACAGGCAGTTAATAGAAATGTGTAAAGCTAATCTCAAAACCATAGTAAATGTTCGAGAAGCATACTCTACTATTATGAGTAACAATTTAAATAGGATTATTAAGTTTTTTACCTCTCTAACCATAGTCTTAACAATTCCTACTATCATTGCTAGTTTTTATGGCATGAATGTATTATTGCCCTTTTCAGAAAGCCATTTTGCTTTTGCTGGCATTACTATTTTTACTATTATTATCTGTTTTGTGGTTCTGATTATATTTATAAAAAAGGATTGGCTTTAATTTAGCTTTTAGGTGTTTATAAGATATATTTTTTACCCCCAACTCTTGACAAATCCCATTTTTTATGCTAATTTTAAACAAAATTGTCCTTTAAAATTAAATAATAAGGAGGGAGAGAAATGAAGCTAACTAGAATGAAAAAGCTAACCAGTTTATCTTTATTGATTGTATTTTTTGTTGTCTGTTTGGTTGGTAGTGCTTGGGCCAGAGATTATTTAAAAGAAGCGAAAGAGTATTA
>JALSMD010000053.1 GCA_026987855.1 Candidatus Falkowiibacteriota bacterium
CTTTTATGAGTAGTAATGTCTCTACGTTTCATCCTTTTTGTATTACCACTCTCTTTAGCATTAAAATGGTCCTGTCCTGCTTTTCTTTGCTTAATTTTCTTTGTCTTTGTTATTTTAAATCTCTTGGCAGTTGCTTTATGAGTCTTTAATTTAGGCATATTTTTACAAAATCAAAAACCAGGCATAAACCTGATTTTTTTCTTATTTCTTATTTATTAATACCATAGTAAACCTTCCGCCCTGTCTTGTCAAGTCCTGCTCGGTTACTAAATTAAAATCTTCAATATTATTTAGTTCGTTAACAAAGTTTTTAATTACCTCAATAGCTTTCTCTGGGTGCTGTCTTTCACGACCTTTAATAATCAACTCTATTTTTAACTTATGTCCTTTTTCTAAAAAACTTTTAGCTTGATTAAGTCTTAAATCAAAATCATGCTTACTAATCCTCATTGATAGCCTCACCGCCTTTACGTCTATTTTCTTTTGTTGTTTCTTTTGTTTGCTAGCTTTTTTTTCTTGTTCATATTTAAACTGCCCATAATCTAATATTTTAGCTACTGGGGGATTAGCCTTAGGATTCACTTCTACTAAATCAAGCTCTGCTTCTTGGGCGCGCTCTAAAGCTTCTTCTGTGCTAATTATCCCTATCTTTTCTCCATTTTCATCAATTAAAAGAACCTCAGGGGAAGTAATCTGCTCATTAACCCTGAATTTTTTTTCAGGTTTTGGTTTGGCTTTTCTCCAAGTTCTGCGCATATAAAAAAATTAAAGCTTTTAGCTTTATACTATTACTTTAACAAAAAAATAGCATTTAGTCAATATTATTTTAACAACAATTTAACAATAATTGTTGATTTTTTATCCAAAGCTATGTAAAATAATATTACTCTTTTAAACATGGTTCCCAAAATGAAGTTTAAATTATATTCAAAATTTCAACCAGCAGGCGATCAGCCAAAAGCAATAAAAAAAATTATCACCGGCATTAAAAATGGTTATCAAGCGCAAACCCTTTTAGGCGTCACCGGAAGTGGCAAAACTTTTACTATGGCTAAAGTTATTGAAGCTACAAATAAACCAACTCTTGTTATATCACACAACAAAACTCTAGCTGCTCAATTATACGGTGAGTTTAAAAATTTTTTTCCAGAAAACGCAGTCCATTATTTTGTCTCTTATTACGATTATTACCAGCCAGAAGCCTATATTCCACAAACTGATACTTATATTGAAAAAGAAGCTACCATCAATGAAGAAATAGATCGTTTAAGGCATGCCGCCACCCAATCGCTTATCAATCGTCGTGATTGTCTGATTGTTGCTAGTGTTTCTTGTATTTATGGCATAGGCGAAAAAGAAGATTATCTGGCAACAAGCAAAACATTTAAAGTAGGGGAAATTATCAAACGCAATGAAATTTTACGACAATTAATTAACATTCAATACGAACGTAATGATAATGAATTTAGGCGTGGACAATTTCGTGTTCAGGGCGAAAACATTGATATCCATCTTGCTACTGGCGAGGCAATAGTTAGAATTTCTTTGTTTGGAGACGAAATTGAAAAAATTTATCTTTTTAATATAAAGCCAAATTCCAAGTCTTGGCTTTATGTTTTAAAGAATTCTCAAGCGCAACAAAGACTAAAACAAATTACTATTTTGCCGGCCAAACACTTTTTAACACCCGAGGAAAAACTAAAAATTGCCATAAAAAATATTGAATTAGAATTAAAAGAAAGGATTAAAGAGCTTCGTAAACAAAAAAAATTTACTGAGGCTGAGAGACTAGAAAGAAAAACCAATTATGATTTAGAAATGATAAAAGAGGTTGGTTATTGTACAGGCATAGAAAATTATTCTAGGCACCTTTCTGGCAGACCTGCTGGTTGGCCTCCTGCTACTTTAATTGATTTTTTTCCAGATGACTTTTTAGTATTTATTGATGAATCGCATGTAACCATTCCTCAGATTCAAGGAATGTATACTGGCGATAGAGCACGTAAACAGGTCTTGGTTGATTTTGGTTTTCGCTTGCCTAGCGCTCTTGATAACCGTCCGCTTAATTTTCAAGAATTTAACAAAAAAATTGTAGGAAAAAATGGTAAGTTTATTTATGTAAGCGCTACGCCGGGTAAATACGAAATTAAACATTCACAACAGGTTGTTGAACAAATTGTCAGACCCACAGGGTTAGTTGATCCAGAAATTGAAGTCAGACCAACTGAAAATCAAATTCCTGATTTGATAAAAGAAATAAAGAAGAAAATATCCAAAGATGAAAGAGTGCTCATAACTGTACTCACCAAAAGAATGGCAGAAGAATTAACAGAATTTTTATTAGAAGAAAATATTAAAACGGCCTATATCCATAGTGAAATTGACACTTTAGAAAGAGTGGAAATAATTAGGCAACTACGCACGGGGGAAATTGATGTTTTGGTTGGAGTTAACCTTTTAAGAGAAGGCCTGGATATGCCAGAAGTTTCTCTTGTTGTTATTTTAGATGCTGACATAAGCGGTTTTTTACGCAATGAGACTTCACTAATACAAACTATCGGTAGAGCAGCCAGAAATGCTCAAGGAAAAGTAATAATGTATGCTAATCAAATTAGCCCAGCAATGCGCTGGGCAATCCAAGAAACTGAAAGGAGAAGACGGCTTCAAATTGCTTATAATAAAAAATATGGAATAACTCCAAAAACAGTCAAATCAAAAGTACAAACTAAAATTATTTAGCCTGAGCTAGTTCTTTCTTAAACCAATCAACAAAAGGAGTTTTGTCTGCTTCTACATTATTTAACACGCTTAAATAAAAACTTACCCAAGAACCTAATTGCAATACTTTAAATGATTGCTCTAATTTTGTGTTTCCTCTAACACGATAAACAGAATTTTTAATTTTATGTTTTTCTACTATTTTTCTTGTTAACTCGCTTCTGAGCTGAACTCTTTGGTGGTAAAAATTAGAATCTAAGAAAAAAAATACTAAGTTATTTCTATTG
>JALSMD010000054.1 GCA_026987855.1 Candidatus Falkowiibacteriota bacterium
GCGCGCAATCAAGGTCTACTTAAAGAAAAAGATCCTAATCTAACTGGTGATGATGTAAGAGAAGGCTTAACCGCTATTATTAGTGTTAAATTAACAAATCCTCAATTTGAAGGCCAAACAAAAGGCAAATTAGGAAATGCTGAAATAAAGGGTTATGTTGAACAAGTGTTCGGGGAGTCTTTCTTAACCTTTTTAGAAGAACACCCAAAAGAAGCAGAAGCCATTATTAACAAATGTATATTATCGGCTCAGGCGCGTTTAGCAGCTAAAACAGCTAGAGCAACTATATTGAGAAAAGGTGCTCTAGAAAATATTACACTACCTGGAAAATTGGCAGATTGTTCTAGTCGTAAAGCTGAAGAATGTGAACTATTCATTGTAGAAGGAGACTCCGCAGGAGGGTCAGCTAAACAGGGCAGAGATAGAAATTTTCAAGCGATTTTACCTTTGCGTGGTAAAATTCTTAATGTGGAACGTGCTCGCTTAGATAAAATGCTTAATAATAATGAAATTAAAAATTTGGTTATTGCGCTCGGTACTAACATTGATGATCAATTTGATATTAGTAAATTAAGATATCATCGTATTATTATTATGACTGACGCTGATGTAGATGGAGCACATATCAGGACCTTGCTTTTAACTTTGTTTTATAGACACTTCTTGCCAATTATAACCAACGGACATTTATATATTGCTCAACCACCTCTTTATCGTATTAGTAAGGGTAATATTGTTAAATACGCCTATTCAGATGAGGAAAAAGAAAAAATAATCAAAAACTTTGGCGGAATGCAAGATTTAGAAGAAAGTGAAAATAATAATACAAAAACCAAAAAAGGGAAAATTAGCATCCAAAGATATAAAGGTTTGGGTGAAATGAATCCGGAGCAACTATGGGAAACTACTATGAACCCAAAAACACGGGTAATGAAAAAGGTTACTATTGAAGATGCTGCTTTAGCTGATAGTATATTTGATATGCTTATGGGAGGTGATGTTGCTCCTCGTAAAAACTTTATTCAAACCCATGCCAAAAAGGTAGAAAATTTGGATATATAAAAACTTCCAAATATTCAAATAAAAAGCGAGGGTACTCCTCTCGCTTTTTATTTAATGTTTGTTTTATTTGCGTCTACTAAATTCGCAACCGCAATAATTTTGCCTATATAAACCTAGTTCACGCGATAATTGAGCTGATTTTTTAAATCCGTCTTTTTTCTTAAAATCACGTTCTAGAAAAATTAAATTAAATTTACTGGCTATTTCTTTACCAAAAGATAAAATTGCAGATGCGTCTTTATGTGGACTGATAGTCAAGGTGGTAGTAAAATATTTTATACCTAACTTTTTGGCAAGTTTAGCTGTTTCCTCTAATCTTTCATAATAACAAATACGGCAACGCTCTCCTCTTTCTGGATCTTGTTCATGGCCTCGCACCAATTTAAGCCATTCCTTATGATTATATTCCCCTTCTATTACTTTTAAAGAGAATTTTTTAGCAATTCTTTTTGTTTCTTTTAACCTTTTTTGATACTCTTCCTCTGGAAAAATATTGGGATTATAAAAATATAATACCACTTTATAGTCTTTTTCTAAAATTTGCGACACATAAGCACCACAGCCAATACAACAAATATGCAAAAGTAAACGGGGGCGCGGTTTATTAAACATGAAATAAGCGTAAACAATGCCTAAAATCCCACCTATTATTCCCGCTATTAAATCATAACAAGAAACATCTCTTCCCGGAACAAATGATTGTATATATTCACCAAATAAAGAATAAAATGAACTAAGAAACAGTGCTATAAATGAAGATATTTTAAAGTTGATTTTTTTATGTATAGTCCAAATAATTAAAAAAGACAATGTGCCAAAAAGAATAATATGAACTAATTTATCATAAATAGTAAAAGCTTGCTCCTTATAAGGAGGCATTGGCCAACTTATTAAAATAAAAATAACAGCTAACCAACAAAACACTATATATAAACGAGACCAAATAACCATACAATTACTAAAAGCAGTAACCTTAAAATGGTTACTGCTTTTTAGAAATAAATTTTATTCAATATTTAATATTTCGTATTCAACTTCTCCTTTGGGTGTATTAACAATTACCTTATCTCCTTTCTTTTTCCCTAAAAAGGCCATTCCTAGGGGAGACTCATTAGAAATTTTTCCTTCAGCTGGATCAACTTCGTTAAAACTAACTATAGTGTATGTTTTGGTTTTACCATTAACTTTTACGGTTACACGAGAACCCATTACTACTTTACTTTTGGTCTCTCCATTCTTAACCACTGTAACATTCTTAAGTAAAGATTTTATTTCTGCAATTCTACCCTCATTAAAGGCCTGAGCTTCTTTAGCTTCTGCATATTCAGCGTTTTCGCTTAAATCACCCATTTCTTTAGCTTTTTGAATTCTTTCGGCAATTTCACGCCTTTTAACAGTAGTCAAATATTCTAATTCTTCTTTTAATTTGTCATAACCTTCTTGAGAAATAATTTGATCTGTCATAATTTTAACCTATAACAGAGCTTATTTTTTAAAACAAACTCTGTTAATTTATTTATTTAAATACAATTTTTAATATACTATAAAATCTAAAAATACGCAAGATATATTAAAACGGGCTGCAATTTGCAGCCCTTTAAGCTTACTTACGAAAATATTATTTTCTTCTTCTTTTGTATTTTGGGAAAATTTTCTATTATTCTAGACCATCCACATTGACATCTAATTAAATATATTTTCTTTTTTCTTTCGTAGTCAATAACTGTGATGGAGTTCAAAGTGCTTCTTAGCATTTTACAATTGGGGCATACGAAAAACTCTTCGTCAAACATTTTAACCTCCTTTTTTGTTTTTTTGAAATAAATTTTGCTATATAGCCAAATAATAATATAAATATATTCAAATAATAATATAAATATATTCAA
>JALSMD010000055.1 GCA_026987855.1 Candidatus Falkowiibacteriota bacterium
CTATTCACATACATTTTGGCCTCCTGCGGAGTCCAAAATGTATGTGAACTTGTTTAATTGCAACACAAAAAACGGCTACAATTAGCCGTTTTTCTTAATTTTATCTAAATATTTTATTTTTGTCTTTTGGGTCTTCTTGATCCAACCTTTTTTGATTAAACCTTTACGTGCCGCTTCAACTTGTGCTTCTTGCTTAGATGTACCGATGCCCCTAGCAATCAATTCGTCATTAATATATAAACCAACCTCAAATGTTTTGGCATGGTCTGGACCAGTTTCTTTTAATACTCTATAGTGAGGCGTAATTTTAAACTTCTCTTGAGCCTTTTCCTGAAAAGTTGATTTAGGGTCAAGATAAAGCTGGTTAGATACTATATAATCTGCTTCACAAAGAATAAACTTATTAACAAATTTTTTGGCAGCTTTTATGCCCTGGTCAAGATAAATAGCGCCTATGAGAGCCTCTACAGCATTAGCAACAATATATTGTTTTGCTTTTGAATTCTTGTCTTTTGCTTCACCCCTAGATAAAAACAAAAAATCTTCTAAGTTAATTTTACAAGCTACCTGATATAACATTTTTGAATTTACTAAGCTGGCCCTAATACTTGTTAAGTCTCCCTCTGTCATATTAGGGTAATGGTGATACAAATATTCTGTGACAATTATTTCTAAAACCGCGTCGCCCAAAAACTCTAAACGCTCATTATGTCCTAATTCAAAATTAGGATGCTCATTAATATAAGAACGATGGACAACAGCTTGTTTAAGTAAATTGATATTTTTAAATTTAATGCCAATAATAGCCTCCAATTTTGAAAAGTCCTTCATAAAAATGAATTGTTATGCTGTTAGATTATTATGATAATAATCTAACAGCATAACAATAATATTCTTTTTTATATTTTGTTTTCTTGTATATCATTATAAATAGCTCCTAATACTCCATTAACAAATTTCCCCGAAGAAATACCTCCAAATGTTTTTGCAATTTCTATAGCCTCATTAATTGCTACTTTTTCTGGAATCTCTTCATTAAATATTAATTCATAAATACCGATTCTTAAAACATTGCGATCAACAATTGTGATTTGGTCCAAAGGCCACTCAGTTGCATACCTTATAATGTATTCATCAATTTTGTCTAAATTTTTAATAACATTTTCCACAATACTTTTAGCAAAATCCTTGTCTACTGTTTTAGGAGCGAAAATAGAAAAAACTCTTTCTATAATATAAGGCAGTTCTTCTGTTTTTTTTCCATTAAAATCCCATAAAAATAAAATTTGCATCGCTATTGTTCGGGCTAAATGTCTGCTGGACATAATAATATTTTATATTATTAAGAACTAAAAATTATTTTTTATCTTCTTTTTCTTTAATGGTTAAAATCTCTCTGCCTTTATAAAACCCGCAAAACAAACACACGCTATGAGACCTAACTGCTTTACCACATTTAGGGCAGGTAGAAAGATTTATCTTTTTTAAAGCATGGTGTGACCTCCTTTTGCCAACAGAACTTTTTGTTCTTTTCTTTTTTGGCACTGACATAATTTATAATAAAAAATGCAAAAAATCTTTATTAGATTTATTGCATTTTCTCTTTATTTTTTAATTATCCTCCACATCCTCCATCTGAGTTGTTAGAAGAACCTGAAAAACCAAAGCCAGGAGAAGGAGTGGCATCGGATAAAGTCTCGTGGCATTCTTTCACGTCTCCACTAAAACCAGCACAAATCGTATTTAATAATTCCTGTGGACTACGACCGGAAGAAACTTTTTGTCCATTGATAATTAGTGTAGGCGAACCTTTTACGCCATATTTTTGGTTATCTTCTTTAAATAAATCAACCACTGGAAATCTACCATTTCTCCAAGTGCTTTTATCATTAAGTTTTTCTGTAATTTTAAATTTTTTATCAGTCTCCTTTTTACAAGTTTCAATTTTGTCTATATTGATATGAGCCTTTTTAAGGCACTCGTCTGAATTAGAAGAATCTAAAAAACAATATAAATAACTTTTTAACTTACGTGGTTCTTCTTTTTCAATGCAGTATTGAGTTAATTCTTCTTTTACTTCTTTTTCTCCATGCATAGCATAGTCACAGAATTTTAACTGAAAATTAACTTTATCGCCTAAAAGATCAAGAACTGGCAAAAGACCTTTTTCAATTTGAGTGCCAAAGGGACAATGGCTCATTACAAATAATTCTA
Organism: Candidatus Falkowiibacteriota bacterium; assembly: GCA_026987855.1. Taxonomy (GTDB): domain Bacteria; phylum Patescibacteriota; class Patescibacteriia; order Patescibacteriales; family JALSMD01; genus JALSMD01. The sequence continues at coordinate 2,215 of JALSMD010000055.1, forward strand.
TGTCTACTTTATCTTTCTTTGGTATGCTAGATAATTCCTTTTTTTGTGCTGCTTCTTTTTGCTCTTTTTGTTCTTGGGCTTTTTGTTTTGCTTCTTCTACATCAATAACCTGAGGAAAAACCTTTTTGCCGTCTTTAGTAACATATACAGGCAATTCACTGCCATCTGGCATATTTAAAACTATTTTGTATAATCCATTTTCTTCACTTGCTTCTTTAATAGAAACAGTTGAGCCTGGTCTCATCAAAGAATTGTTGATAAAATCCAATGTTTGAGCTTTTACTTCGTCTAAACTTAAAATATTTTTAGTTTTGTATTTAAATAAACCAAAGCCTGCTATTAACAAAATAAATAATAACAGAATAATAATTACAATACGTTTTTTCATAAAATTAACAAAAATTAAAAATTAAGAATATATAATTTTATAATTTTTTTACCACTTTTTTTACATTCTTCTGTGGACCAGTTACATTACCCGCTCCAATATCTTGTTTCACAAGGCATTGGAGCGGGTAACGGGAATCGAAGGGGCGGAAGCCCCACACCTCCTCGTTCTATACGTATGAATATTTTAAAATACAAATTTTTGTTCTAATCGCACTTTTTTTGTATTCGCGGTTTTTCCAC
>JALSMD010000056.1 GCA_026987855.1 Candidatus Falkowiibacteriota bacterium
TCTTGTGGGCTAGTTTGCATTAAAGATAAAATATTCATTCCTACCCCCTTTTTATTATTAAAGTGCTTTTAGATATCTTATAATATTATTATAAATATTATTTTTGGAACGTCAATTTTTTTGCTTGTTTTTGTGATTTTTGATATAATTGAATTATGTTAAAGATAAAAAAAGAAGGCATTGTTTTAAAGCCAACAAAATTAAAATTTGAAGCTAAGTCTGTTTTTAATCCGGGAATTTCACAGGACGGAAAAACTGTCCATATGATTTATCGTGCCATAGATCATAAGCATAGATCATGTTTGGGTTATGCTAGATTTGATGGCCCCTTGAAACTTGTTGAAAGATGGCATAAACCATTTATATACCCAAAGTATAAGTATGAAAAAGCAGGAATAGAAGATGCGCGTATTGTGAAAATTAAAGATACTATCTATATGACCTATGTTGTGCATGACGGTAAAAATGCAATGACCGCTTATGCATATGGTAAAAATTTATTTAATTTAAAAAGAGGGGGGATAATTTCCCCTCGTTTGTCTTACAAGAAGGTAGCTAAACTTTTTAGTTATTCTAAGTTAAAGGATGATTATTATACTTTTAAATCTTTTTATGTTGATTATATTGATAAAAATGTTAAGGTTTGGGACAAAGATGGATTTTTTTTCCCAGAAAAAATTAAAAGAAAATTTGCTTTTGTCCACCGTATTTTACCTGATGCTCAAATTGCCTATACTTATAATATTGATCAATTAAAAACAAAAGAATTTTGGATAGATAATATAAAAAAGTTATCTCGCTATGTGATTTTAGAACCAGAATTTGGTTGGGAAACCAGACACGTTGGTGGCGGTTGCCCCCCTATTAAAACTAAAAAAGGTTGGCTTTTTATTTATCATGGTGTAGAACCTAAAAACAAAGGCCGCATTTACCACGCAGGCGCAGCCTTACTTGATTTAAAAGATCCAACAAGAGTAATTGCTAGATTACCAAAGCCATTATTTTCTCCCACAGAAGATTATGAAAAAAGGGGACATGTTCATAATGTTGTTTTTCCTACTGGCACAGCTATTTTTGGCAAACGACTTTATATATATTATGGCGCAGCCGATTCATATATTGCTGTAGCTAGCGTCAATATTGATAATCTAATAAATGAGTTGTTAAAATATAAGCGCGTATAATAACTTTAACTCATAACTTTTCTAGTTTGTAATCTTTGGCAAGAAATTAAGAACAGAGAATTATAAAATTATTTAAAATTTATTTATGATTCACGATAAAGTACATAATTTGTATTTTGGAGACAAAATTTTAAACGTAAATAAAGATTTGGATGTCTTTTTATGTTTATAAAAATTTAATGTTTTTATGAAGAAACCAAAACCACCATCCATACTTTATGTTGGGACTTTTCCACCTCGCGAGTGCGGTATTGCTACTTTTACGCAAGATTTAACTAATGCTATAGACAAAGAATTTAGCCCGGGAGTTAAAAGTAAAATTTTAGCTATTAATGATAATGGAACCTCAATTTATAACTATCCACGCAAAGTTATAATGCAAATCAATGAAACAGAGATGGAAGATTATTTAAATCGTGCTAATGAAATAAACCGATCGCCTGACATAAAAATTGTTAATATTCAACATGAATATGGAATTTTTGGTGGGGCCTGGGGAGATTATTTGCTCCCTTTTTTAGAATTATTAAAAAAGCCTGTTATAACTACAATGCACACTGTTTTACCGCACCCAAACGAGAAATTAAGAAGAATTACCAAGGCCATTGCTGATAAATCTGCTGGAATTGTGGTAATGACAAAACATGCATCTAATTTATTACACGAGGAATATAAGGTTAATAAATCAAAAATTACTGTTATTCCCCATGGTGTTCATCATATTTCCTTTCCATCAAAATCAAAAGCAAAGAAAAAACTAAATTTAGGAGGACATATTATTTTATCAACTTTTGGAATGTTAAATCGGGACAAAGGAATAGAATATGCTATTGAAGCATTACCCGATATTGTAAAAGAATTTCCAAATATTTTATATTTAGTGATTGGGGCTACTCATCCTGTTGTGCGCAGACATGAAGGTGAAGTTTATCGTAATAAATTAAAAAAGCTAGTTTTAAAGTTAGGCTTAAAAGAAAATGTAAAATTTTATAATAAATATTTGACTTTAAAAGAGTTAATTGATTTCTTAAAGGCTACTGATATTTATATCTCACCTACCCTTAATCCGCAGCAAGCAGTGAGCGGGACAGTTTCTTACGCACTTTCTTGCGCTTGTCCTATAATAGCAACAGCTAACCAATACGCCTGCGATGTTATTTCACCTGAACGTGGTATTTTGGTGCGTTTTCGCAACAGCAAGGACATCAAAAAAGCACTATTTGATATATTAACAGATAAAAAGATGCGCAAAGAAATGCAAAGAAATTCCTATTTTTACTCTCGCCATATGACCTGGCAGAATGTGGCTTTATCTTATTTTAATTTATTTAATAAGTTTGCTAAAATAGTTCCGCGAGATAAAGATAAGCTACCTCCATTTAGTTTGTCCCATTTAAAACGTTTAACTAACAGTTTTGGCATTATTCAATTTGCTCGTCATACCCGACCGGATATCCATTCTGGATATTGTCTTGATGACAATGCGCGCGCTCTTATAGTATGCTTAGAAGTATATGAACACAAAAAAAATAAATCTATTTTGGACCTAATAAA
>JALSMD010000057.1 GCA_026987855.1 Candidatus Falkowiibacteriota bacterium
GAAGATTTTATTAAAAGAAGAGTTGATATAGTTATTGCTAACTCCTATTCTCCTAGCTTAAAAATTCTTGCTCAATATCAAAGACAAAAATCTTTTTTAGTTAAGGCTCCCGGCAAACAAGAATGGGGAGGAAGAAAAATCGTAAAGGCCAATTTAATTAATGTTAGGAGTAATATTCTAAGACACGATTCTCGTAAATTAGCTTCCCTAATTAATAAGATTTTAAAATAGGTTTTCTAAATATATGAAGATTGCTAAAGAGATTAGTAATTTAATTAAAAAAGGCAAATTTAATTTGCGGCAACATGAATATTGTGATTTAAGGTGCGACTTTTGCCTTAGCCAAAAAACCTGCTTGCTTTATTTTTTGAAGGCCAGCAAAAAAATAAAAACAACTAGACCATTAAATAATGCTGTGTTGCCCAAGGAACTTCAAGTTAATAGACAGGTTTATTTGTATATTCGGGAATTATTAGCTAATATTTTACAGATTCAAAACCACAAAGAAAATTTAAATTTATTAGAAAAATATAAAAAAGAGATTTTAGTTAAATTGAGCCAAGATTATTTAAAGGAACTTTACAGATTTCTGAATATTAACCCCAACAGACAATTAAAATTAAGAAAGAATTCAGAAAAAGAAACCTTAATTTGGTATGGTTTTGTTATTTCCTCCAAAATTTTGCAGGCCTTTAGAGAATATGAGATAAAAATAGATCTTAACAGGGCAAACATTAGTTCAAGTCATAGTAGTTTAGAACAAATTGGAATTGTTATTGAAAAAGGTGTTCAGAAATCGCAGGTGGCCTTACAAAACATTTTTCAAAAAAGTAAAAATAAGAAAAATATCATTGAGACTATTGCTTTTTTGTTAAACCAATTAAACTTAATCAACGTTACTTTTAAAAGGAAATTTTTCTTGCCTCTTCGTTATAATATAACTTTGCCTAAATTTACTCAAAAACAAGAGGAGATTTTTAAATTATTTAGAAAAAATCCTTCTCAAGCTTTTAATAATATTTTAAACCATTTTATTAAATTTCCTCAAGATAGTATGAATTCTCTGATTGTCGGAGAGTTTTATGTAAATTTAGGCAATGATTATAAAGCTACACCTTTTTTAGAGTTCAGCTCTATTTTAAATCCCAACGATTATTTTGTTCAATTTATTTTTGGTTCTACTTTAGCCAAGATAGGCCGTTTTAATTATGCTTATAAGGTTTTATCACGAGCTATGATTTTAGATAATCAAGACCCGGATGTGCTAAGAAATTTGGCCTGGGTTTTAATAATGAAAGGTTATTTTAGAAATAATGAGATGGACATTGAGAAGGGGATTGATTTGCTAAAAGGATTATTAAGTAGAGGCATTAAAGACATTTTTATTTTATTAGACTTAAGTCAAGCTTATTTGATGTTAGGAAATTTTGAAGAGGCATTTTTTTGGATAGAAGAGGCAAGAAAGAAGAAACCAGATCATAAGGTGATTACCAATGTCAGTTCTATTATTAAGACATTAAAAGAAAATGGGAATCCCACAAAAATTTATCAGTTAAAAGAGGATATCTCTTTTGAAAACATCCAAGAAATTACTATAAAATTAGATACTGAAGAAGAACTAGATGATTACATTGAGGCGTATCTAAAGGTAAGGAATTTTATCAACTATTTAAACAACAAAAAGAAAATTGATAACAATGAATTAAGAAAAATGTTTGTTAAATTTGGTGGATTTGGTTTTGATGAAAGCATATTAAATAGTATTACTTATCAAAAAAAGCAAATTTTAGTAGAATATTTAAATTTGAGAGCAAGATTTAAATATCTAGAAGATAAATATAAAGATATAGATGTCAATTTTTACATCAATAAATTTTTGTCTACTAACAAAGTTAGCGTTAAAAAAGAAATAATTATCACCTTGGCTATTCAGGGAGAAGAGGACGCTCTCTTGGCTTTAAAGAAATTGAAGAAAGATTGTCAAGGCACCTTAAAGTTTTGGTTAGATTTGGCAATTAAGGAATGTGAAAACAACAGGACGAATAAACTGTTGCCCTGTGAATTTATTATTTAAAAATATTAAAATTATATTAATAATTATATTTAATTTAAGCCCCCTTGCTTTTTTAAGAGTTTTATGATATATTTAATTAATGATTAAAATTAATTAATTTAATAAAGCCCTAACTTGGATAAAGGAAATTAATATAAAAACTACCCAACCTTATCTCGGTTAGGGAACAAAATTATGTTAGACAAAAAGACTAAACAAAGAATTATTAGCAAATTTAGAATTCACGAGAATGATACAGGTTCTTCTCAGATTCAAATTGCTATTTTAACCGAAGAAATTAAAAGACTAACAGAACACCTCAAAAAACATAAACATGACCACTCATCTAGAAGAGGACTTCTAAAAAAAGTAGGCGAAAGAAGAAAGTTGTTGAAGTATTTACAAAAAGAAGACGAAAAAGCTTTTATAGAATTAGCCAAAAAATTAAAGTTGAAAATAGCTAAAAAGTTAATTGAAGAAGAAGAAGAAAAGAAACGATTAGAAGAAAAAATGATGCAAGAAGAAATGATTACAGAAAAAGAAAAAGATACGAAGTAATTTTGTTTTTGAGCCTGGCTTTTGAGTTTTTTAGCATTACCATTCAATAGCCAGGTTTTAAATTTAAAATATATGACGGAAAAAATATTTTCTT
>JALSMD010000058.1 GCA_026987855.1 Candidatus Falkowiibacteriota bacterium
CTGTGGTTTCAAAATCTTCATCACTTTTTGGCAAATTCTCTCTAATACGATCAAAAACAACAATTGTATCATTAACACTATAACCAAGAACAGTTAAGATAGCCGCTACAAAAGGAGTATTTACCTCTACGCCATAAAATTTTCCTAAAAAGGAGAAAACTCCCATTGTGATTAACACATCGTGAAAGAGGGCAATAATAGCAGCTACTCCGTATTTCCAAGAAGCAACTGGCTTAGACACCTTACGAAAAGCCCAAGCCACATACAAAACAATACAAATTAAAACCAAAATAATTGCATAAATTGATTTTCTCTTAAGCTCGGCGCCAACAGAAGGACCAACAGAATCATAACGCAACTCAATGACAGGAGCGGAATTATTTTGACTATCCTCTGTTACAGATGATCCTGTGGTGGTAGCATTATTTTCTTGGATAGTTGTGGCATTATTGTTTTTTGATTCTTTTGTTTGCTGATTATCTTCCTCATTTTTATAAATACCCCTTAGTCTAGAAAGTATTTCTTGATGTACATCTTCGCTGGTGTTTTGAAAACGTAAAATCATTCCGTTTTCATCTATTGGCTGAATAATCAAATTACCAAGATCTAGCCCTTCCAAAGAATTTTGGACATCATTAATAGTAGGACGCTCTTTGTTGAATCTCACTTCCAACAAGCTGCCACCTGTAAAATCAATGCCTAATTTAAGGCCCCACATTGCTAAAAAAACTATAGAAATTGCAACCAAAATACCAGAAATACTAAGCCATATTTTTCGTTTTTGAATTATGTTGTACATAGATTTAATTTGTTATTTTTTATATTGCGAGATATATTCAGATTTTATATTTTGTTTTTGTTACATTAACCATTTTCTCTTTTCTAACCATTCTCCGGCTACTAAATTAAGCAAATTTTTAGTAATAATAATTGCTGAAAACATAGAAATGACAACACCTAAACCAAGAGTAATAGCAAAACCCTTAACGATGCTGGTAGAAAACTGAGCTAAGATGAAACAAGTAATTAAAGTGGAAAAATTACCATCTCTAATAGAAGGCCAGGCTCTCTTGAATGCTTCTTCAATTGCTTTACTTAATGGCTTGCCTGCTCCCAATTCTTCCCTTAATCTTTCAAAAATCAATACGTTAGCATCAACTGCCATACCAATGGATAATATTAAACCTGCTAAGCCGGATAGTGTTATGGTAACTGGCCATAACTTAAATATAGCTAAAATTAAAATGCCGTAAGAAATCAGAGAAAATACTGCTAATAATCCTGGTAAACGATAATAAATAATCATAAACAGAGCAACAAGTATCAAACCAATAATTCCGGCCTTTAAACTATGGCTTAATGATTCATGACCTAAACTAGCGCCCACTGTTTGTTGGCTGATAAGTTCAATCGGGACCGGAAGAGCACCAGCATTAAGCCTCTGCGCTAACAATTTTGCTTCTTGGATTGTAAAATTTCCAGAAATAACCGCTTTGCCGCCAGAAATTTTTTCATTTACTACGGGAGCGCTAATTAAATATCCATCTAAAAAAATAGCTATTCTTTTTCCAATGTTACGAGCTGTTATCTCCTCAAACATTTTGGCTCCCTCGCTATCAAATTGAAGTCCTACTTCCGGGGAACCATCATTAGGGTTAAATTGTACAATAGCTCTTTTTAAATTTTTTCCAGTTAATTCAGTGTTTTTCCAATTCCCTTGGCTATTGAAAAGATCTTCAGGGCTTGCTGTTTTAATTAAAATATGCCTTATTTTATATTCCCAAATATCTCTCTCATCCTCTTTATAAATTAAATGATAACCAAACTTAGTTTCTACAATGTAAGAAATTGTGCCTACTTTTTGAGGAAAAACAGTATCTTCAAAGGGTTTTACCATTACTCCTCTGCCAAACCAACCCAATTCTCCGCCTGTATCTTTTGCTCCTGGTTCATCAGAATATTTCTTTGCCAATTCTTTAAAGTTTGCTGGTGTCGCCTCTTTTTGAATTTGTTTAATTTTTTGGTAAGCTTCTTCTTTACTTAAATCACTATGGCACCCTTCCGCGCCTTTGTAACAAATCAAAATATGGGCTGCCTTAACTTCTTTCTCTTTTTCGTTTTCATTAAAAGGATTAGTTTTAATTTTTTTATCTTCTAATAAAACAAATTCATAGCCTTTGCTTGTTTTTTCTAAATCAGTATTAAATTTTCCTTTTTTTAATTTTTTAGCAATCCTAACAATCTCTGGGTAATCTTTTTCTGTAACCCAACCTAATTCACCATTGGTATTTTTGGTATCAGGGTCTTCATTATATTCTTTTGCCAAAGCCTCAAAGTCTCCTCCAGAGAGCAGCTTTCCTAAAAGCTCTTGGGCTTTTTCTTCTGCCTTTTTATTGTATTCCTCTATTTTTTTTCGTTGTTCAGGACTTAGATCATTAATGTCATTTGATTCTTCTTTAAATTCTAAAATTGGAGTTTCACCAATCATTTTGATAGCGGCATTTACATCTTTTATGCCTGCTAACTCAACAATTAAACGCTCTTCGCCTCCAGAACGACTAATCTGCACCAATGGTTCACTAACACCAAAAGCATTAACACGATGTTCAATAACATCTCGAACTCCCTCCATTGCGTTGTTTATCTCCCCTTCCGGCACTTGAGAAACATCAGCTCTATA
>JALSMD010000059.1 GCA_026987855.1 Candidatus Falkowiibacteriota bacterium
ACTTTGCCTGTTTCTTTAGCTTGAGTGAATTTTTCTTGAAATTCTTGAAATAAATTTTTTAATTCTTCGTATTTTTGTATTTTTTCTTGGCAGGACATATAACCAAATAACTATTTGCTAAATTAATTAAAAAATTTTATTATATTAAGCAAAAACATATATTCTAAACATAAAATTCGGAATCCTATGATATTTTTGAAAAACCAAATAAAAACGAAAACTACACTTTTGCATATTTTCTGACTGCTAAAAAGCTAGCGATAACATTAATCGTGGCCGCTGTGGCAAATTGAACTCCAAATATATAAAAAAAGTTTTCCTCAAAATAAGTAAGTATATTCATATTATAACCAATAAAAAATGTCTCTAAATATGGTTGTAAAAGGCTCAAAAACGGATAATAAAGCATAATTACAATTGCTGTTCCTATAAAAGCATAAAATACGCCTGAAAAAAGATAAGGGGTCAAGATAAACCAATTAGAAGCGCCTACTAAACGCATAATCATTATTTCCTGTCTATGAGTATAAATAGCCACTTTAATAGCGTTATAAACCACCAAAACACTAATAAAAATAAAAATAAAACTAATAACAGCGCCCGCCTCATTAACTTTTTTGGTAATATTATTAATTTTATTTAAAATTAATTTATAATTTGTAAAATTTCTTGACTCAATAATATCATCTTCAATTTTGTTTATTTCTACAATAAGTTCATCTAAATTATCAGAATTTTTAGGTTTGATTACTAAAATTGGAGATAGGGGGTTTTTGCCCAATTCTTTTAACGCTTCTATAACCTCTGGATTACTAGCATGCTTCTTGCGAAAGTTTTCTAAAGCCTCTGTCTTAGAAATATAATCAACGCTCTTTACTTGCTTAAAATTACTAATACGAGCTTTCAAGGCTAATATTTCGTCTTCACTGGCATCTTCTTTTAAGTATAAATTAATATCTACTTTCTCTTTTATAGCATCAATAGCTGCTCTTCCAATCTCATTTACGGTTAACAGCATGTTAACTGAAAATAGTGCTAATACTAAAATAATAATAGTAACCAAAGAAAGCCAAATGTTACGAACAATATCTTGAAAACTAAATTTTATGACGCGAACCAAAGAAAGAAACATAATTTTTAACGAATTATTAAATAAGGTATTTACCTACTTCTTGATCGCTAATAACTACACCATTATCAATAGTAATTACTCTTTTTTTAAGACGATTTACTATTTCTTTGTTATGAGTTACTAACACAACTGTTGTACCAAATTTATTGATGCGTAAAAGCAAATCAATAATCTCATTAGCATTGATAGAATCTAAATTGCCAGTAGGTTCATCAGCCAAAAGAATTTTAGGACGATGCACCAAAGCGCGTGCAATAGCAGCTCTCTGTTGTTCCCCGCCAGAAACCTCTTGGGGATAATGGTCTGCTTTTTTTTCTAATCCCACTATTTTTAAAACATGGGGAACAATTCTTCTAATTTTACTAGGATAACTGCCACACACCTGCATAGCAAAAGCCACATTCTCTTTTAAGGTCTTTTTTGGTAATAACTTAAAATCTTGAAAAATAACACCAATCTGTCTTCTCAAAATAGGGACCTCTCGTTGACTAATGTTAGTAATATCCCACCCCCCTACTACAATTCTACCTTTATCTATTTTTTCTTCACCAATTAAAGTTTTAACAATAGTAGTCTTTCCTGTCCCTGATTGACCGACAATAGAAACAAATTCACCAGGCTTGATATGCAAATTTATCCCATTTAAGGCTCTGATGCCGCGATTATACTCTTTTACGACATTATAAAATTTGATCATAGGGATAGCTTTAAAAACAAAAACTAAAAATATATAAACCAAACAAAACTATTCCAAATTAAATATCAAACATTTAACCTTAAAAAATACTTAAAACCTTTCTAGCTTTAAATTTACTAATTTTATAATCAATGGTTTAAAATTTAAATATTATAAACTTTCCATTTTTAACTGCCTCAAACCGTATCTAATTAATAACTCTGTATCTTCTAAACTATCATATTTAGAGTTATCCCCCATTACTACAATAATAATTTGTTTCTCATTGTTTGTTTTTATTCTTGTCATTAAACAATGTCCTGCTTCAATTAAATAGCCAGTCTTGGACCCAGTAATGTTATATTTATGAGATTTAACTAAATAATTGGTATTTACTAAACGATGATATTTTTTGGTATTTATGGTATAAAATTCATAAATAGGCATAGTACTAGCTTTTTGAATGATAGGGTTAGACAAAACATTTTTAGCAATAATAGCATAATCATAGGCAGTAGAAATATTATTTGGTGAAAGACCAGTAGGCTCAACAAAATGGGTTGACTTAACCCCCCAAGACTTAACTGTTTCGTTCATTTTGTTAATAAAGGCTTTTCTGCTCATTCCGCTTACCCGTACTAATGTCTCAACCGCATTATTAGCTGAACCAACCAAGGCAGAATAAATTAAATCTTCAATAGTTAATGTTTCGCCTTCTTTTACGCGCAAACGGGCTGACTCCCATTTATTGCACCATTGATAATTATAAGCCTCATCTTGATATTTATAAGCAACAACTTTGTTAAGAGTAGGACGAGTGTCTAAAAATACT
>JALSMD010000060.1 GCA_026987855.1 Candidatus Falkowiibacteriota bacterium
TGACTGCCTATACTATTCTTTATGTTGTTAATCCTAATCTGTTAGAATTTAAGGCAATTAGCATAACCCCTGTTTATCCAACAGAAACTCAAGATTCTGGAAGTGGCGTTGTCAATTATAGAGACAAACTAATTGATGAATATGGATGTTCTGAAATATTAGAAAGCGAAGGGGCTTGCGTTGATTTCTGTGAAAAAACTTCTTTCTTTTTAGATGCCACACCTATTAATGTTAATGGAACTACTCAATATTGCTGTTATTGTGACCAGCCTATTATAGTGAATGCGTGCTGTCTAAGTGGCGATTCAATAACAGTGAGTGATGGTGCTCATGTAGGTATTACTGCTTACAAAAATTGCCAATTGTTGAAAAATATTCCCCTTAGTGAATTAAATGTGCAATGTGTTGAATATAAATATACACTAACCAATGATGAAAAAGAGTGGGAATGTGCTAGCCCAGAGGGATATCCAAATTATTATTATTGTGGCCAGTGGTAATAATAAAATAAAATATAGGAATTTATACTTATGCTTTACTTTACTTCATACGCGGAACAAAAATTTGATATACTAAACAAACACAAAATTTACTTTACACGCGAACAAATTGAAGATGTCGTTAAATTACCAAAAAAAACTAAAAAGAAGGACAAATATATAATCGCCTACAAAGACGGTATAGCTGTGCTTTATAAAAAAGAACAAGAATTAATAAAAATAATCACTTTTTATCCTAAAAACGACTTATGATTTATGATCCAGAAGCAAACATAATAAGCTGGGAAATAGCGCGTGGCAAAATTAGCAATACGCGCGAATTTGGTAATTTAATTGTTCATTTATCTCCGACTGGAAAACCAATCCTGATTGAGATACTAGACGCTTCAAAATTTATTAGTCAAATTGATAAAATAAAAAAATTAAAAGAAATCAAAAAAATAGCAACTGCTAAATCAATATAAAATATTGAATTATGAATTGTCCTTTATATGTTTTAATTTTTAATATAAATTACAATTAAAATATATAAACTTATGCCGACAAAAATCGCAACTAGAAAACAAACTAAAATCCGTCCAATGCTTGCGCCTGGTCATCGCGCTTGCGCTGGATGTGGACAAATTATTGCAGCCAGAACTGTAGCCGAAACTCTGGGACCAAATACCATTATTGCTAATGCTACTGGTTGTTTGGAAGTAACTACCTCTCCTTATCCTACCAGCGCTTGGGGAATGCCATGGATACATTCCCTTTTTGAAAATGCCAGTGCTATTGCCTCAGGAATTTACGCGGCGCTTAAACACCAAAAAAAGAATAAAAAAATTAAAGTAGTTGCCCAGGGAGGTGATGGCGGAACTTTTGATATTGGTTTTGGTTTAATTAGCGGGATGTGGGAAAGAGGTGAAAACATTCTTTATGTCTGTTACGATACAGAAGCTTATTCTAATACTGGAATTCAAGCCTCTGGCGCTACACCATGGGCAGCAAATACTACCACTACTCCTGCTGGTTCAGGGCCAACTATTGACGCTATTGGCTCTCACCAAAGAAAAAAAGACATGATTTCTATTGCCCTTGCTCACGGACTTCCTTATGTAGCTCAAACAACAGCTGGGTTTATTGAAGACATAAAAGCAAAAGTAAAAAAAGCCTTAACAATTGAAGGTCCTGCTTATATTCAAATTCTTACCCCTTGCGTTCCCGGTTGGAAAATAAAGCCAAATCAAACTATAAAAGTTGCTAAACTTGCTGCTCAAACAGGCCTTTACCCTTTACTTGAATATGTAAATGGTGAGTTAATAAAAGTAGGCAAAGTTCCTTCACCACAACCAAATGTTGAAGAATATTTAAGTATGCAAGGACGTTTTAAACATCTATTCAAAAACAAAAAAGGGAAAGAACAAATTAAATATATCCAAGAATTGGCTAATGAAAATATTAAAAAATATGGACTATAGCAATTCCTGCCTTAGAAAGGCAGGCAATTTTTTTATAAAAATGATATTTCTTTAATGACTATATAAAAAGGGCGAGTTCTTACTCTTTTACCACTCTGAGCTCTAATTTCAATTGGAGACGGGGTAATATAATTAATAACGCTCTTAAAGCTACCGAAATGTCCCCATGTACCATCTGCTAATGGATTAGCAACAAGATATTCTATTTCATTTTCTCTAAAATATCTAAACATTTCCTTGAAAATCAACATCAAAAGTCTTCCTTTATGACAAACAACTGTAACTCTAGATAATTCTCTAAAATTATTACTATTTATAGGTAACGATAACACATTTTTTAAGCTCCACTCTCCCTTAGGCAACAGTCGAGCGTAAGCCTCAATTCCGGACGATGACGACAACGATGACGATAATATTAGAAAATGCGTACTTTTTCTGTCATATTCGTCAAGAGGAACATTGTCTACTTCTAGTTCCTCTACGAAAACCTGTTTTCTTATATCTCTCACCATACCAAGTAATCTTTTGTTGTTGAAAAGATCTTCTCCTTCTATCACGATTATCATATATCCCTCCTTGGACTTTGATTTTTTAAAGAATACAAAAAAATGTTTTTTTGTCAATAACAACCCAATATGGGTTGTTACT
>JALSMD010000061.1 GCA_026987855.1 Candidatus Falkowiibacteriota bacterium
GAGACTGAGTAGCCAAAAAAGTCAAAATTATTAGTGCCATTGATGATTATGTCAGCGTTTTCGGCATCAATTGAGCTAGCCAATGTGCTTGAGCCATAGATTACATATACACGGCCTTGGTTATAGACAGTGTCTTCGGCTCCATAAGCGCCAATAACAATATCATCATAGCCGTCGTTGTTAATGTCGCCAGCGCTGGAGACTGAAGAGCCAAACCAGTCTCCGTCATTGGTGCCGTTGATGATTATGTCAGCGTTTTCGGCATCTAAGCTAAAGTCTGGTTCGCCTGTGCCATAGAAAATATATACTCTACCTCTCTCAGTGCCAGTGTCTTCGGCTCCATAAGCGCCAATAACAATATCATCATAGCCGTCGCCGTTGATGTCGCCAAGATTGGCAATAGAGTAGCCAAAAAAATCAAAATTATTAGTGCCGTTAATGATTATGTCAGCGTTTTCAGCGTTTATAGAAGGAGGTAAGTATTTTTGTCCTGAATTGTAGGCATTGTTAATACAAGGAACAATATTACTATTAAATAAAGTATCATTACTACTCGGCTTAATAACTAAATTGCTAGCGCTATTAGCATAGAAATTAACATATTTTTCCTGATCAGCTTTTGTAAAAACATAAATCTTTAATCCTAAATCTACTAATTTGATTAAGCCAATAACTAAAATGACTAACCCTAAAAGGGAAAATAAATAAAGATAAATTGTCCTAATAAATAAACGAGACATAATAATTTTATTCCTGTTTTCTAGGTTTTAAAAGAGGAAATATTTGACATTCACGTGCACTTTTATTCATCAAAAAACTAAAAAGTCGTTCACTGGTACCAAAACCACAAGTCGGCGGCATTCCATATTCTAAAGCTTCTATAAATTCATTATCATACATTTGAGCTTCTTCATCGCCTTCATCCCGTAATTTTTGTTGAATTTGAAAACGCTCTGCCTGATCAACAGGATCATTAAGTTCTGAATATCCGTTACCTACTTCGCTTCCTGCTATTATTGGGTGAAAACGTTGGGTAATTTGAGGATTTTTATCATCTCTTTTAGCCAACGGCGAAACTTCTACTGGGACCCCAATTAAAAATCCTGGTCCGCCAATTTGTTTACGACAATATTTCCATAAATTATCAATAGCCCGTGTTATATTAAAACCTTTTTTGTCATACTCTATCCCTAACTCTTTTAATTTAGACTCTATTTCTTCAATATTAGTATCTAAAATATCTATACCAGTAAAATCCAAAACCGTTTTCCTATAATCATAATATTCCCATTTTTTATCTAAATTAACATCAAAATTTTTAATTTTGAATTTCAATGTTCCAAAAGTTTCGTAAGCTATATATTTATACATTTCTTCCACTAACTTCATACCATCTTTGTAGTCAGCATAAGCCCAATAAAATTCCATTTGAGTGTAATCTTGTAAATGTTCTGCGTCCATGCCCTCATTTCTAAATTGCCTACCTATTTCAAAAGTTTTTTCAAAACCAGCGATCATTAATCTTTTCTGCCAAAGCTCTCCCATTGAAATACGCAAATAAACATCCATATCTAAAGCGTTATGATGAGTTATAAAAGGTCTTGCATCAGCGCCACCAGTAGTTGTTTCTAAAACTGGAGTTTCTACTTCCAAGAATCCTTTATCTATTAGAAATCTACGCATTGATTGCCAAAAACGTGCTCTCTTTTTTATCATTTCCTTAACAGAAGGATTAAACAAAATATCTAAATATCTCTTTCTTAGTTTTTCTTCTTCATCTTGCAAGCCATGCCATTTTTCGGGCAAGGGCCTTACAGCTTTTGTTAATATCCGCCATTTTTTTGCCATTATACTATTTTCACCTTTATGAGTGACAAAACAAACACCTTTTACTTCTAAAAAGTCTCCTACATCAATCAATTTAGACAAAATCTTATAAGAGTCAGCGCCGATGTCCTTTTTAGAAAATGCTATTTGTATTCTTTCAGTTCCATCTTCTAGATGAGCAAAGGTAAGATTTCCATGACGACGCAGACTGCGCAAGCGACCAACAACAAAAAATTCTTTTTGGCTTTCAGTAAGCAACAAAAAATTTTCCTTAACTTCCAGAATTGTATAATCACGATTTGCTTTTGCTGGGTAGGGGTTTATTCCTTGTTCTCTTAATTTTTTTAATTTGTTTAACCTTTCTTCTCTCTCACTCACTTTAACGCTACACATAAACAAAAATATTCATTATATTTTATGTTTTTATAATAAAATATTTTTAAATAAAAGTCAAAGTTTGTTATATTTAAAGTTAATTAAGATAGGTTTTATATATATTATTTATAGCAATATTTATACTTGATTTACTTGCAAAAAACATTATAATTATAATAAAAGAAATTGCGGGTATAGTATAATGGTTATTACATCGGCTTCCCAAGCCGAGGATACGGGTTCGATTCCCGTTACCCGCTCCAATGCCTTGTGAAACAAGGTATTGGAGTGGGTAATGTAACGAACCCGTGGAAAAACCGCGAATACAAAAAAAGTGCGATTAGAACAAAAATTTGTATTTTAAAATATTCATACGTATAGAACGAGGAGGTGTGGGGCT
>JALSMD010000062.1 GCA_026987855.1 Candidatus Falkowiibacteriota bacterium
AAATATGTATAGTGTTATATTGTGCGGCGGATCAGGGACGCGTTTATGGCCGCTTTCTCGTAAAAATTTTCCTAAACAGTTTTTGAGGTTATATAGTGACCACTCTCTTCTACAAGAGACTTTTTTGCGTATGCGCGAATTATTGCCCCTTAAGAATATATTTTTTATTACTAATCAGAATAATTTTTTTAATGTTTTAAATCAAATTAAAGAACTAGAAAAAAGTTTTTCTCCTAGACAAATCCTTATTGAACCAAAAAGTTTAAATACAGCCCCAGCTATTACCTATGCGGTTAAATATTTAGTAGATCAAGAAGGATTGGCTCCAGAAGAGCCAATTGTTTTTTTGCCATCAGATCATTATATAGGTAAAAAAGATACCTATCTGTCTTTATTAGAGAGTGCCTGCAGAGAGACGAAACAATTTATTGGCACTATTGGTATTACTCCAACCAGACCAGAAACAGGTTATGGTTATATTCGCAAAGGACAAAGATGTAAAAATTATTTTCATGTTTTAGAATTTAAGGAAAAACCAAACCGTGAGACCGCTCAATTTTATTTAGAGACTGGTGAATATGTTTGGAATTCAGGAATGTATATTTTTAGTCCACAAACTTTGGCCCATGAACTTTACAAGCATGCTCCGAGTATTTACAAACATTTAACTTATGATTTTAAGGAATTTGTAGAGAAGTTTGGAGATTTGCCATCTATTTCAATAGATATAGCTGTCTCAGAAAAATCAAAAAATGTTATTGTTTTTGAGGGTGATTTTAGTTGGAGTGATATAGGCTCCTTTGATAGTTTAGCAGAAATTGCTTCCCACCAAAAAAGTAAACATTTAAACATTAATTCAGAAAACGTTTTCATCCATTCAACTAAAAATCGTTTGATTGTTACTTTGGGTGTAAAAGATTTAAATATCATTGAAAGCAATGATAGTATTTTAGTACATAAAAAAGGATTAAGTGAGGAAGTGCGAAAAGTAGTGGATGTTTTAAAAAAATATCAGTATCGTGAACTTGAAGACAATATTGTTTCCTATAGACCATGGGGCAGCTTTGAAGTTTTAATTGACACTCCTACTTATAAAGTTAAGAAAATTGTGGTTTACCCGGGATCAAAATTAAGTTTACAAGCTCATTATCATCGGGCTGAACATTGGATAGTAGTGCGAGGAATGGCGAAGGTAATTAATGGCGAAGAAGAGTTGTTTCTACGAGAAAATGAAAGCACTTTCATTCCCCCTATGTCCAAACATAGATTAGAAAATCCTGGAAAAATAAATTTAGAGTTGATTGAAGTTCAAACAGGCAATTATTTAGAAGAAGATGATATTATTCGTTACGACGATGATTATAATAGGGTTAAAAACAATAATTAAAAATTTATATGACAAAAATTTTTGCTTTCCCCAAAGATTTTCTCTGGGGTGTTTCAACTTCTGCTTACCAAATTGAAGGCGGCATTGTAAATGATTGGAGTGTTTGGGAGAAAAGTCCAAAACGTTTACAACAATTAAAAAAAATGGGCAAAAATCCGACTGATTTTATTTGCGGGAAAGCCTGTGATTCTTATCATCTTTGGCAAGAGGATATTAGGCTTATCAAGGAATTGAATTGCCAAGCTTATCGTTTTGGAATAGAATGGGCTAGAATTGAACCTCAAAGAAATGATCTTAAACAACAAGAGATAGAACATTATAGAAAGGTTTTAAAAGAATTAAAAAAAAATAATTTAAAAGTAGTATTAACACTATGGCATTGGACAATGCCAGTTTGGGTAGCAAAGCAAGGAGGGTGGGAGAATAAACAAACTATTAAAGATTTTACTTGTTATGTGAAATTAGTAGTAAGAGAACTAGGTAAATATGTAGATTATTGGGTTACTCTTAATGAACCTTTAATTCATATTTTAAATGGTTATTTAACGGCTAAATTTCCCCCTCAAAATAAAAGCTTAAAAGGCGCTATTAAAACTTTTAATAATTTAGTTAAAGCTCATAATGCTGCTTATAACATTATTCACGAGAGTCGCCCTAACGCTCAAGTAAGTATTACCCAAATTGTTAATTATTTTGAACCAGCTCATCACCATTGTTTTTTAGAAAAAACATTGGCCAAAACAGCGCACTATCTTTGGAATGATTTATTTTTACAAAAAATTAAAAATAAATTAGATTATATCGGTCTCGATTATTATTTTCACGATCGCATTGTTTGGTATCCGCCGTTTAAAAAAAATTTAAATAAACGGGTTAGTGACTTAGGATGGGAAATTTATCCTGAGGGTATTTATCATGTTCTTAAATATTTGAGTAATTTTAAAAAGCCAATTTTAATTTTAGAAAATGGATTAGCGGATGCTACTGACAAAAATAGACCAGATTTTATACGTGACCACCTTTATTATGTTTGGCAAGCAATAGAAGAAGGAATAGATGTAAAAGGTTATTTTCATTGGTCTTTGCTTGATAATTTTGAGTGGGCACACGGATTTATTCCTCGTTTCGGTTTATATGAGGTAGATTACAAAACAATGAAACGTCGCCCCCGTCCTAGCGCGCACATTTATGCTAAAATTTGTCAAGA
>JALSMD010000063.1 GCA_026987855.1 Candidatus Falkowiibacteriota bacterium
AACAAAAACGCGTTCTCCGCATATTATTAATGGCGGCGTTATTAAAACTTATTGGGCTGAGAGAATGAAAATTAAACCAAAAGATATTATAGTTGTTTCCATAATGCCGTGTACTGCTAAAAAATTTGAAATTACGCGCCCAGAATTAAAAGTTAAAGGTTTAAGAGCTGTTGATTATTCTTTGACTACGAGGGAATTCGCTTTAATGCTTAAAAAAAATAATATTAACTTATCTCAGGTAGAGAAAAGCCAGGCTGATAACCCAATGGGAGAGTATAGTGGCGCCGCAGCTATTTACGGCGCAAGTGGAGGAGTTATGGAATCTGCATTACGCACTGCCCAAGTTATCTTAGGAGAGAAAACAAAAAAAATAGAATTTAAAGCAGCAAGAGGATTAAAAAATATAAAAGAAGCTGTTGTAAAAATAGGAGAACAGGATATTAGAGCAGTTGTTGTTAATGGTATTGGCCACATAAAAAAAGTGCTGGACAATTTAGATGAGTATGATTATATAGAAGTAATGAGTTGTCCCGGAGGATGTATTGGTGGTGGCGGGCAACCGATTCCCACTACTCCTGAAATTAGAAAAAAGAGGATGATGGCGTTATACAAAATAGATAAAAGCAAGAAAGTTCGTTATGCTCACGAGAATAAAGAAGCAAAAGAAATTATTTCTTGGATAAAGAAAAATAAAATGAAGAAAATTTTAGAAACTTAGTTTTTGTTTTATGGTGGGATATATTATAAAAAATATCAGGGTTTATAAAAAATTGTTGATAATATTGTTATTTGTTTTTGTTATATTAGTATTTTGGGGATGGATTCAAATAAATAAAGACAAGGAACAAGTAAGTGAAACAAAAATTGAGCAACCAAAAGAACGTTTTGTAAAAAAACCAAAGAAAAAAATTTCTTATTCGCGCATTACCTTTTTTCACCAACTTCCTATTAAGGCTAGCTTAGCTATTCCAGAAACATGGGAGGGAAAATATCGTGTTGAGGAAAAAAACGAGGAAGTTAGATTTTATTATATAGGGGATATTAAGAATCAACAATTATTATTTAGGATACTTGCATTTAAACAGACCGAATGGGACAATTTCAAGCATAAAAATAATTTCAGAAAGATTAAAGAGAGAGAAGGATATGTTTTTGTCTGGCAAAAAAACAATAAAAAAATTTCAAACAGCGAAGAGTATTTTGATATGATGTCTAGCCTAGAAGATATTATTGGTAGTTTTAGAGATTTTAAATTATAAAATTTAAAATTATGTCGCATCAAAAAAAGAGGGTAGGAGTTTTTTCCCTTACTTGTGATGAGGGATGCAGTATTTATTTAGTAGAGATTTTTAATAAAAAATTATTGGAATGGCTAAATAAAATTGAACTTGTTTATTTTTTATCTATTAAAGATAAGGTTAAAATTGCTGACTTAGATATTGCTTTAGTAGAGGGCGTTGTTTCAAGCCAAAAAGATAAGGAAGAATTAGAAAAAATAAGAAAAAATACTAAGACATTAATTGCAATAGGATCTTGCGCCATAACTACGCAACCCAGTGGGCAAAGAAATAATTTTAGTTCAGAGAAGTTAGCTTCTATAAAAAAAGATCTAGAAAAATTTGATTATTTGCCTAGATGTTTAAGTTTAGAAGAGGTAGTAAAGGTTGATGATAAAGTTTTAGGTTGCCCTATTTCTGAAGAGAATTTTATAAAAGTTTTTGAAAAATATCTTTAAAGTATATAACAAGCAGACAATTTTTAGATTATTTGAATTTTGATAAAAGTATTTTTTAATTTTTTAAAATTTAATTATGGTTTTATAAGAACAATAAATTAATTTTTATTTTAACTATATGCATACTTGCGATTTAAATGTTAGTATTAATAAACTATCAAAAATTGAAGGACATGCTGATCTTGACATTAAGATTAGGAATGGTAAAGTGGAGGACGTAGTGTTAAAAGTCATGGAAAACAAAAGATTTTTTGAACAAGCCGCTATTGATATGCCTTATAACAATGTGCCTCAATTGGTTTCTCGCATTTGTGGCACTTGCTCTATTGCTCATTTAACTGCTTGTATTGAAGCGGTGGAGAAAACCTTGAATATTAAGCCGAGTCAACAAACAATTATAATGCGTAAACTAACAATGTATAGCTTAATGATAAGAGATCATGCCTTACATCTTTATTTTTTTGTTTTGCCTGATATTTTTGGCTTAGATTCAATCCTTGATTTAGCTGACAAGGAAAAAGAATTGATTCATCAAGCTCTTCATGTCAAAGAAGCAGGTAATAATTTATCCAAACTGGTAGCAGGCAGGGCAGTGCATGCGCCCTTTGAACAAGTGGGTGGGTTTAGTAATACAATAGATAAAGAGAAAATAGAACCAACTGTTAGAGAACTTAAGTCTATTAGAAAATATATTTTGAGTTTAGCTGAAATTTTTTATAAATGTAGCTGGAACCTATCAAGAAAAACTGATTATGTAGCTTTAGTTACTCCAGACTATTCATTTTTGGAAGGAGAAATAAGAAGTTCAAGTGGAGCTAT
>JALSMD010000064.1 GCA_026987855.1 Candidatus Falkowiibacteriota bacterium
AGACCCTCCGCTAGCCTTTGGCTCAGTTGTCCAAAGATTAAAAATTGATCCTCCCTTGGAAACACTTACAACACTCAACTTATCCGTATCAAAATGAATCGAACCTTCAGCAGCGTTAATATTTTGGCCACCAGAATTTACCTTAATGCTAACTTTAAAAGTACTACCAACTACGAAGGTTCCAGTATTAGGATACAGATACAAAGAAGCGCCTGCTGCTTGAGTTGGTTTAATATTAATAAGGCTAATAGTTATAACTACTACTAACCACACAATAAAAAGCCTGGGGATTTTCATGCACTTATTTTTAAATTATTATTTAACTATTTATAATGTTAACAAAAAATGACAGGTTCGTAAATAAATATATGTAATAACATACGATACATAAATATAGCGCATAAGCACACAATAAATTGAGAACTAAAAAATATTAAAACCAAAAATTTAATTCTTTAAACTATTTTATTTAATAATTTACCTGTTATGCGTTATATAATTATTTATATCTTTTCTGCTTTCTCTCTAACAAAACTACAACTAAAATTAAAACAACTGCCCCTATAATTAAAAGAAAAGATAATTTAAAATCAATAAAAGGACTATGTTTTGGAGGACGTTTATCTGCTGGGGGGACATATTCAACAACTCTTTCATTACCAGCTTTGTCCACTGCCTTTACCTTAATAATACTTTCTAAACTTTGATCTTTTAATTTATAGGGTATAGATTCCACCTTTTCCCATTTAGGTGTTTTCTTTTTTCTTCCTAAGACTATATCCCAAAAACTTCTTTTTGGTTTAATTCCTAATTGTTCTTCTAGTTT
Source organism: Candidatus Falkowiibacteriota bacterium (assembly GCA_026987855.1). Lineage (GTDB taxonomy): Bacteria > Patescibacteriota > Patescibacteriia > Patescibacteriales > JALSMD01 > JALSMD01. The sequence continues at coordinate 827 of JALSMD010000064.1, forward strand.
AATTTCTAAAACTTCATAATGATCTATCCCGCTTTGCTTATCTGTTGTTGAAAAAATAATATAATAGGCACCATCAAACATATTAGGGTTCTGGCGTAATTCAACCACAAATGGCTCTGGAGGAATTTTATCTTTTTTTAATAATTCTTTCCATTCATTTTTAGAAGTAGAGCTGGCTTCCAAAATATCCAATTTTAAATTTTTTACCTTCAAATTATCAAAACTCCCTTGGCCATCATTTAACAAAATCTTTGAGTTTTGATTATCAATACTGATTTCAACTCCTTCAGCTACATTTTTAGCTTTAAAAAATATAGCACCTAATTTATTACTAACTCCCGGATCACCAGGAATTTTACCGCAATACCCCCCCGGAATTCCTCCCGTAAATTTTAGCCTTCCTAATTTATTGATTTCTTGTATGTTATCACTATTAGGCTTTTCTAGCCACAAACTTAATAAAGATTCACCATCACTAAAATTAATAAAATTTAAAATATCTTTAGGAAAATCAATTTCAATTTCAGCTGTATTAAAACATTCACCTACCTTATCTACCATAATATCAACCCTAAATTCATCGCCTATATGATATTCTTGGCTATCTGATTCTAGATAAATAGTGGCTGCCTGAGAAGAAAAAGGTAATAATAAAAAAATAATTGTAAAAATAAAATGCTTTAACATATAGATAGAGTAAAGTTACTATTTTAATTTGGCAATTTGTTATCCTGTCCAATAATACATCATAATACTAAAATCTACTAGATCAACAGTTCCATTCTGGTTTTGGTCAGCGCATTCATTGTTGCTTCCCCAATAATAAAGTAGTATAGAAAAATCTGTTAAATTAACTCTGCCATCATGATTTAAATCTGCCTCAGGGCAAACGGCCTCACCACCCACTTTTCCAACATAAAAACTAACAGAACGTGAAAATCCACTTTTAATTATATTACCAGACACTTCTAACTGAAATAATGCTTTAGCTGTATGAAAATCTTCATTTAAAGGAGTGGTATCAAAGTCTAACTTCCAAACCCCATCTTCATTACTGTTTGTTTGTTCAACAAACTCTTCCTCAGAGTTTATGTGAACATGCACTTCTGTTTCAGGTATAGTCTGACCAGAAATATGTACTGTTTCGCCATGTTTTACTGATTGCTTATCTATATTGATAGTAGGGGCAATATATACTCCAGAAATATTAGTAACTGCTCGCGAAATAACTCTAAATGTTAAACTTAATAAAGTTGATTTTAGGCCATCCTTATCTTCTGACCAGAAACTAAAAGTAGCTACTCCTGGTTCAATATCACCTGTTTCAAAATAAAAATCCGCTTTTGAATCGGCTCGCACAATCCCAATTACTTTTCCATCTACTAAAATATGAACATCAGAATTAGGATAGGATTTTCCTTTGATAACAACTTTAGTTTCTCCCGATTCTTCTGTTGAGCCAGGATTATATCCAATTGACCCTCCAGAGGATCCTCCATGTGGCCCACTTCCCGGTTCACCTCCCTCTTCCAAGCTTTCACAATTCATTAAACTAATACGACAATCTGCTGTACACAATAAACTGCCACCAGCAAAACCAAAAGTAATACATGTCTGTCCACCGAAATCACTGCCATCACATTCCTCGTTGGCTTCTTTGTGTCCATTACCACAAGTATAACACCCGCTAGTATCAAAGTCGCTACAATCACTTAAACAATCAAGTGTTCCTGACTCAAAAGGATTTCCAAAAATGTCAGTAAAATCAGAACATTCGTGACCTAATAAATCTGGTTGAATATCTGGTGGAGATCCTGGATCACAAACTTCACCACTAGTTGGTTCTGCTAAACCATCGCCGCAAACCAATAGAATAGTTACACTAGTGGTGGCATAATCAACAGCTTGTACAATATTAAAAAAACGAGGATTTAAGAAAAACCCAAATATTGTCAATGCTATAATCAAATATCTTGCTAAACATATTTTCATAACCGATATTAATCCTTTTTAAAATCATTATCTTGATACTGAGAAGCTTTTTTATGAATCCAACGCCAAAACTTTATTTTTAATTTATAATAAAAATAGGAAACTTTTCTAAAAATAAAAATGATTGGTAGCCCTATTAAATAATATAATACTAATACAACCGGCCTCCATGCCCTTAACTTAATTAGTATCATTATCAAAACTAAACCAAACAAAATCAATCCACCAATTGCTACCCAAGGCCAAATACCATATTTGGAAATTCCCGATCCCTTGCCTGGCGGCAAAATTGAAAACGCTTGTTTGTAACTGCCAACAATTTTATTATCTTTATATATTTTAATACGTGCCCAATATTGCCCTACATCTAATTTTGTAGGAAAAGTAGCAATAATCTCTTTTTTTTCAAAAGGCTTTACTTTTTCTAAATTTTTGTCATCACTAGATTCCAGTAAACTTCTCTCATTTAGATCATAAATATCAATATGGACTTTAGTTGGCGCTGTTTTTATGTTACCAGTATTTTCAATATTAATAGCTACTTCTAAACGATAAAAAAACCAAGAAAAAATAGGCCAACTCCATGGTGGACCTAACTTTTCAATATTTTTGATATTAACTGACCTTATAATAAAATCAGGAAAAGCTTCATTACTAACATTTAAATCAATGTCTATTCTGGCTCCTAAGGCAATAGCAACGCCTGCTTTGCTTTTTTTATTTTTTGGCGAAACCCTAATATTAATATGTCCAGTATAGTTCCCCACTTCTGCGTCTGGAGGAACATCTATCTTTACTATCAAAGGCACTTGATATTTTCCTTTTGGTAAATTAAATTCAGTCCCTTTATCAAAGGAAATCCATGACTCTATTTCGGGAGCTTTTACTTGTAAAGTAGCTATTAAATCAACGTCTGCTGACGATCGCAAAAGAGTAATTTTTTGTTCATAATGAGTACCAGGAATTATAGGTTTTTCTGTTTTAATGTGAGGGGGAGAAATGCCAAAACCAGCTTGAACTTGATTAGCCCAAACTCCAAAAATAAAAAACACCAAGATCAAAATTAAAAAACGTCTTTCAAACATTAAAATAATTTATATTTTAATTGTTTTTATTTTCACTAAAAAATAAAAATAAAAACAAATAAAAAATTGTATACTTACTTATAATATACTATATTATTAAAAATAATTCAACACAAAAACACCCTCTTTAGTTGAGGGTGTTTTATTAAAAATTTAATTATTTAATATTATTCAAACCATCCTGTAGAATCAAATACCGCTGAAAACGTATTTTCACCATAATAATCTCCTGAAGGTGTTCCTACTGGAATGCCAATGCCCCAGAAAATATTATCAGAAACATCAGCTGTACTAGTTGGCCTAGCGGCTTCAATATCTACTGTTTGAGGAGTTGTAGAGGAAAGAATGGTTCCGGTGCCATAATAAAAATATGCTAAATCAAACTGCTGATTATTAACAGCGATTAAGTCTGGTCCAATATTATCCTTAAGCATGTCTGTGCCTGTTAAATCACTATTAACTGGGGTATTGCCATAATTTACTATTGTAGTGGTTGCGGTAGAAGTACCAGTATTTTGTCCAGCTTGAATTATACCATAAGCAATCTCAGTTTGGGTAACCTCTAAAGCAGTTGTCCCGTTTACATCTACCCCCGTAACTGTTGTGCTGGCTCCTGACAATGCTTCGTCGTAAGTAGTTATTTTAGCTAACCAGTTATCAGCCGCATTTGGATTACCAGTTAACGCGGCGTCTGTTGGCACAGCATAAAAAGCAAAAGTAGTTGAACACGTTACATTAGCTATCGCTCCACTACAATTAGTGATCATGCAACTTGTATTAGCTATTTGATAACAATTATTATCATCAGCTGTACAATTTGCTCCCCCCGCTACACTTGACAAATATATTGTGCTAGTAGCATCTACTATGTCGGCGCAACCATTATTATCTGTTACTGTTGACGAAGCTACCACTACTGTCTCTGGTGCTCCTCTCATGTTTAAAGTTATATCATTACCATTATTTAATATTACATTTGATACTACTGGTGCTACATTGTTAACAGTATAGGTATTAGTCTTAGAATTATCAGGAGAAGCAAAATAATGTTCATCCATTACAAAGGCATAATACGGCCACGCTCCGTCCGGAGCTGGGGTGCTAGTTGCAAAAGAACAACTTATATTAGGAGATGTTGATGTTCCCATACAAAGTTCATCAGCGGTGCAACCTGTTGAAGTTGACCATGAATTGGTTGAACAAACATAAAGATATAGAATATCTTGTCCTCCTAATGTATCGGAATCAGTTGTAGAAGCTGTTATGCTAAATGTTCCACCAGGATCTTTGTTATCATCACTAGTGTATACATAAGTAAAAGATGGGGCGTGATTTATGTAAATCGGACTTGAACTAGCATATATATTTGGAGCTGTTCCTTGACTAGCACTAGAACAATCAGCCTCTGTTGGATGATTATCACAAACAAAGGCATACCAATCGTCAGTTTCAGCGCCGGGATCAGCTACATTTGTATATGTGCAGTTTGCTTGGGTTTCGTCAGTAGTTAAACTTGATACACAGAAAGTTGTCCCTCCACAAGTTGGTGGACCACCAGTAGTATCTGCAATCACTGAATCAGAATCACAAACTATTAAATAGTAGTCGTTATTTTCTGGATCATCAGCTGTTGCTGTAAATGAAATACTACCTCCTACATTAATCGGGGAAGTGGAAGTTGAAGCAGGAACCTCTGCTGGATCAACTACAAAAGCAGGGGGAGCATTTTTAACAGTAACAGTTGTACTAGCAGTATCATTCTGCGCTTCTGCGTGGGGTATATTTATATCTAAAGATATTTTATCGCTTGTTAAGTTTTTATAGACAGAAATATCAAAATTAAAAATAGCGCTACTAACCGTTAGGCTGATTAAAGCAACAATGATTAACCACGGCATTGAGCGCTTAATTTTCTTTTTTATTATTTTTGGCATGGGGATTTTCTTTTAATTATTTTTAATTATTTTAGATTAAAGTTATCCACAGCTTGTATTATTATTATAACACATTTTTTTGTAAATAGGCAAAATTGTGCACGAGACATAAAAAGATTATAACAAATTTTATCTTTAATTTATTTGTTTTAATTTGTTATTTTGTAGCAAATATCTAGAAAATAAAACATTTTTTACAAATATTTATAAAATTAGCTATCACACTACTATCAATATTTTCTTACGCTAACTTCTGCAAAAATTTATTAGTTCTGACTAATCTTCCTTTAACTCCTTCACAGCTTTTTCAATGCCAGAAAGAGTAAGATCATACATTTTAAAAATTTTTTTTATATCAGATATAGTACCTGATTCATCCCACTCATCATGTTCTAGTTCCGGAATTGGATTAATCCAAACAACATAATTAAAATTCTTTTTTATTTCTTTGAACGAATCTATGCCTGACATAAGATAATTTCTTTTTGTTTTTTCACTGTAATCTTTGTTATATTCCCATAATTCTTCTTCAGCCATCCAAGCATCCCCAATTATAATTACCCTACTGTCAGAATCCTTTTTTAATATCTCTTTAAGTGGAATAAAATGCTTCCCATAAACTCCATCCTTTTGCGGCCACACCTCACCATAAATAGCATTATGAAAATAATAAATTTCTACATCTTCTAAACAATCCTTAGCAGCAAGAAAAAGTTTCTCCATTATTGGGCGAAACTCATCAGTGCTTCCTCCAACATCAAACATCAAGATAACCTTAGGCTTCCTTTCTTGTTCTTCTTTCCAAACAAATTTAGGTATGCCAGCGTTTTGAGCAATTTTATTAACAGTTTCTTTTACATCCAATTTATTCGTTGAAACTTCGCTCATTTCTCTAATTATTGAAACTATTTTTGCCAAAGCTCTACTAAACTGTTCGTAATTCAATGTTTGTTTTTCATCAAACTGATTATAACGACGTTCAATTACTCTCTCTCGAATAGAATAACCACCCTTGCCCTTTATAATTATCTTTCGCTTTTCTTCTTTATTTTTATGCTTTCCACTGCCACTTACCCCTCTTATTTTGCCTTTGTTGTCACTGCTTACCTTCTTATTTCCATTATTATCTTCTGCGTCTTGTCCTTCTGTGCCACTATTTTTATTTTTTTGCTTTTGACGCTCCCTTTTATCCCCTTCTCGTTTTTGTTTTTTATCACTTTCCTTGCCTCTGCCTTGCGATACTTGATTGTTTTCTTGATTAAAAAACTTTGAATCTTTTATTGCCATATGCATATCTTCGCCACCGTGATGTTCTTCTGAAAAACCGGGGTCAACTATTTCTTGTGATAAATTTTCTTCTTCTGATATTTCTTTTTCCTCCTGTTGACTTTTTACTTCCTCATCTTCCTGATCTTCATAAAAATCCTCATTTTCGTCTTCTGCCTGTGATTCGGGTGGTTCAATGTTATAAAACATTCGTCCAAAAACTATATCAAAGCGATGATAATATGTTATATCTTTTACTAACAAGGCGCGGGAAATAAAATAAAAGTCATCAATAGTTTGAATTTTGCCTTCTGCGAGAATTTTTTGTAAATCTAACCATTCGCTTGTTGACACTTTAATTTCTTCACTTCGTAATTCATATAAAAACTCCTGAAATGGGTGGCGTTTTTCCTTTCTCTTTCCTTCACTTTCGCTATAAATTAAAATTTCTTTTTTCGTTGAATCATAGAAAAAATCCCCAGCCTTTGCTTGTTTTATACTGGGGTACTTTTTTGTCTCTTGTTTATCTTGCGTAAGTGATTCTTGTTTCCCAATTTTTAATATAATTTTCTCTTTCATAATTAAAATTATCCGTTTATTTCTTCAGGAACTACTTTTTTTTCATAGATAAATTTACCATCTTTGGTTCGATAAATTATACGATTCTGCTCATCCTTACCCTTCGTATATAATTCATTGCTTTCCTCCACTTCCACAAACTTTAAAGGTTTGTCAGTAACCATAAATTCGCTTTCAATTAGATTATTCTTCTTCAACAAGTTGTATAAATATAATCCATCTTTGTTAGAATTTTTTAAATCATATAAAGCAAAGGTTAAATCATCTACTCTACAAACTCCTTTAGACTTAATATCAAAAGATCTAGACTTGTAGTTATTTGGTGTAATGAACTTATATCCTTCATTTGCAAGTAATGTGTAGATTGAGCTATCAGGTTCATAATCAATATATTCGGATTTTGTTTTAAGACGCACAACTTTACCTCCATTGATAACCGCTGTTAATAGTTGAGGCATCTCTATTTCTTGCGATTCCTCATAATTCTTCTGTTTGGAACCAACTATCAGCTCTAAATCTTCTTTATATTTAAGAAGAGTTTCTGGACAAGGAATATCATCATTTACTTCATTAACACCAAATGCTTTAAGAACACGAATCCAATCGAGCATTTCTGAGGTTGATGGCTTCTTTTTTAGGCCATCAACTTGTCTTATTTCGTAAAACTTTTGTATTGCGCTTTGTAATAATTTTTCTTCAACATCTGGAATATGTGCTTTAACAATTTCCGTCATCTGTTCAGGATTTGGAAATTCAATATAACTGTAAACACACCTCCTCAAAACAGGCTCGGGCAAATCTTTCTCGTGATTAGAAGTAATAATCACAATTGGGCGATACTTAGCCGCTATTTCTTCTCCTGTTTCTGTTATAAAAAATGACATTTGATCAAGTTCATGTAAAAGATCATTAGAGAAATCTCTTTTTGCTTTATCAATCTCATCAATGACTAAAATAACTTGTTTTTGGCTAGCGAATGCTCTACCAAGAGGACCCAAATGTACATATTGACTAAGATCAGAAACATCCTTGCCCAATTGCGCATCTTGCAACCGTTTTACTACATCAAAAGTATAGAGAAGTTCTTGAGCAGAAGTAGTGCTTTTACATTGTACATGGATAATTGGCATATCTTCATGTCCTGCTAAAGCATAAGCTAACGAAGTTTTTCCTGTGCCTGGTTCACCTTCTAATAAAAGTGGTTTTTCTAGGATGCGGGCAACTTCTAAAATTTTAGCAAGTTCTGGCGACAAAACATAAGGAGAATTTAATCTTTCCATTCTTGTCTTGAAAGCAGCGCCTTCTTCGGCAACTTCTGATTTTAAATCTTGTAATTGATCAACTATTGGTTCGACTTCTTCACCTAATTTTTCTTGAAGTTTTTGAGCTTCCTGTAAATTAGCGTCTATTTCTGCACTTGCTTTATCAACAATTTCTTGACTTTGTCTAAAAATATTATCTAGCTCTGATGATGATTTAATAATTTTTTGTTCGGTTTTATTTACTCCTTGTTGAGATCCGATCGTTGTCTCAAATTTATTCTTCATATTATTTTATTTTAATTCCCTTCAAATTTTACTTATTTTTGTCAGAGGCTTTCCGAAGCATATTAAGCAAACAGTCAGATTTATTAACCAAATTTTGAAGTCGCTTTGCAAAATCGTCTAGTTCTTTTTGAAACCTAATTTTCTTCTTGTCCGTTTGATTATTAATAATTTGGTATTGCATACGATTTAAAAATAATCTAAAAACATAATAATTTTAATATATACAAACGCTTGTTTGATTTAATTTTAACATTTATTAACGTTGTTCGCAACATTTTACATTACCCCACTACATTTTAAAAAGGTTATTATCTATCAAAAAATTCATAAAAATTTCTAGTTTTCAATTCAGTGAAAACGTTATATCTGTATTATATTTATAACTGACGAAAATTACATCTGGTCGGGCTGCCCGGAATTGAACCGGGATTACACGCACCCGAAGCGTGCGTAATACCATTATACCACAGCCCGCTAATATCCTTGTGGGGGTTTTATTTTCTTTCCTAGACAATTTAACTTTAATGATTTTATCTGTGTATATATATTATCAATCTCTTTACTGAAACTCTTAATATCAATACCTCTTTTCTCTAAAACATCTTTAATATATTTTTCTGTCTTTTGATAATCATTTTTAAATTTAACATTTATGTCTTTCCATTTTATTCCCTTTAAGGCTTTGGCAAATTCCTTTTGATGCTTTATCTTACCAGCTGCCATTAAAAAAGCAATGCTAGGATATCCTAAATATCCCTGCCAATAAGAAGCATTATCATTTGCCATAATAGCATTAGCCTCTGAGTCGTATTTAACAACATAATACTTTTTCAAACTTGACGAATATACTTTTCCTTCATTACCTTTTATTTTAATCCTTTTGTCACCAAGACAACCGAGGGCTTCATAAATTTTAATTTTTGGCGGCATTTTCCATCGCATACTTTATTTATAACATATAAATCACAACTCATAACACATAATTTTAAATTGGGAATTGAGAACTATTCTAATCTAAAATAAAAAATTAGCTAAAATCTTATAATAGTTTTATTTAAATCTTTTAAATTATTTTTATTATTTTTATTTAATATCCTGCCCAAATTACCTCTCTAATAAATCAAATGGAGCACAAGAAAACAAAAAATTTCTTTATTTGTTTTAGTTTTTATAAATTATAAGTCATAATGTTTTGTCTCTTATCTCTTTGAGTATTTCTCTCACCACTTTTCTGTCATCCCAAGGTATTTTCTCACCGCCTCCTACACAAATTGCCTGTTCACTTCCTTTACCAGTAATGAGGACAATGTCTCCAGTTTTAGCTTGTAATAATGCCTTCTTGATAGCTCTACGCCTATCTAATATCTTAAATAAATCTTTTCCCTTTTTTTTGCCAACACGCTCAGCGCCCAAAGCAACCTGATCAATAATAAGTTCTGGATCATCATCGTAAGGATCTTCATTAGTAACAATTACAATATCAGCATTACTGCCTGCTAATTCTCCTAATTTTGGGCGCCTGGCAACATCACGACCTCCACCAGCAGAACCTAAAACATGAATAATACGGCTGTTATCTTGTTTGATCAAATTTACTACCTCGTATAACTTTGAAACTGCTCCTGGCTCAAAAGCATAATCAACAATAACTGTAAAATCTTGGCCTTCCTCAATTTTTTCCAAGCGCCCAGCAATTCCTCTTACAGATTCTAATCCCCATTTAATTAACTTATCTTCTATATCTAGTGCTCTGGCTACGCAATAAGCATTCATAGCATTGGAAGCATTGAAATAACCAAGTAATGATAAACAAATTTTCTGCCCTTCAATTGTAAAACAAGTATTATGCTGACTTGCTTTAATATCCCCATAATAAAATGTTTTAACATTAAAATTAAATGTTTTATCTTCTTTGGTGTAAACAAATTTTTGTTCAGCCCAGAAACTTAAAAAATAATCACAATGCTCATCATCGCCATTAACAACTATTGTCTTTTTTAATCTTTTTAAATCAATCTTTTTAATTTCAGTATTAACTTTACAGACATTATTATTTTCATCTAGATATTTGACTTTACATCTTTTTAAATGTTTAAAGAGTTCTCCTTTTGCTTTCTTATAATTTTCAAAACTGCCATGAGACTCAATATGTTCTGGATAAAGGCCAGTAAAAACCAAAATGTCATAGTTAATAAAACGATGGCGGAATTGTTTTATGCCTTCTGAAGTCGTCTCAATGACAGCTACTTGGCAACCATTGTTTACCATTTCTTTAATAATCTTCTGGGTAAAGAAACGGCCAATCATTGTCATTTTTTTATTGTTAAGCCATTCCCTCCTACCATTATTCAAAATAGCCGTGGAAGTAAAGCCAACTTTTAAACCCGCCTTTTCCAATGTTTTTGCGATTAGATAAACGCTAGTTGTTTTGCCAGTTGTGCCAGTTACCCCAATCACAATTATTTTTTCACTTGGAAAACGATAAACAGTTGCCGCAGTTAAAGCTAACAAAAAATGATAGACAGGTTGCACTAAAACAAATAATTTTTTAGGAATTTTGTTTTTTATTCTGGTTAATATCTTATCTATATTCATAAATTTAACCGCGATAGGCTAAAAATATTATATAAACTATATATAAAATTAGCAAAGTCATGCCTTCCCATCTGCCCAAAATATTCTTTTTACCAATATAAATTAAGAATAAGAGGAGAACTGTAACCAAAAATAGAATTATCAAATCTATATTTAAATATTCGTTAAATCCGATAGGAGTAATAATAGAAGCAGCGCCTAAAACTAATAAAAAATTAAAAATATTGGAACCAATTATATTGCCCACAGCAATGTCAGCATGTTTTTTATGGGCAGCCACAGCTGAGGCAGCCAATTCAGGCAACGATGTCCCTAAGGCAATGATAGTTAGGCCAACCAAAGCTTCACTCAGTCCCAAAGTGTGAGATAGTTTAATAGCATTATCAACAATTAATTTACCGCCTAATCCTAGGCTAATAAAACCAGCAATAATCATTATAAAAGAGATCCAGGCGCGATACTCTTTTGGTTCTTCCTCTGTAAACTCATTTACTGTTTTTTGAAAAATATTTTCTTTTGATTTTAACATCCCAAAAGTGTAATAAACAAAAATGCTAAAAAACAGTATTAAAATTAAGCCGTCAATACGCGTTAAACCGCTTGGGGGTGTATGATCAATCAAAAAATCATTAACTAAAACTCCTACAGCAATAATAGATAACAGAGAAAAAGGAATTTCTCTGTTGACCGTACTTTTTTTAACCCAAAGAGGATAAATAATCGCTGACACACCTAAAATCAATAAAGTATTGGAAATATTAGAACCAATAATATTACCAAGCGCGATGCCGGTACTGCCACGCAAACTAGCCAAAACACTAATAGTAAATTCTGGAGCTGAGGTGCCAAAGGCCACAATGGTTAAACCAATGACAAAACTGGATATTCCATATTTGCGCGCCAAAGAAGAAGAGCCTTCTATCATAATATCAGCTCCCTTAATTAAAAATATAAATCCCAAAACAAATAAAATAATAGTTATTACCATAATATTTATAATCCTAACAACTTTCTAAATCCTCCTTCTCCTTGACCTTGTGAAGGGTTATTTCCCAGCCCCAAACTATTTTGACTGTTCCCTCCCTGTAGCCTTTTTTTAGCCTGCTCTTTACGGTTCGTCTCTTTATCACCTCCTCTTTGGCGACGATAAGCTAAAGGATCACTGTCAAAGTCGTCGCCTTCGCCTAATAACCTAGCAGAAGTTCTTCCCATTTTAACCATCATTTTTTTACGTTTTTCTTCCATTTTTTCTGCCAACTTCATTTCATGTAAACTCATTCTACCTCCGAACAATTCACCTTCAAGCCTTTGTCTTTCTTTGTAGCCTAAGCCCATTTGTTTGTAAATTCTTTGGCGGGCTGAATCACTCTTTCCTTTCAATAAACCAGCTAGTCTTTTTTTTACTTCTATTTCTGTGCTAGCTTTTCCAAAAAATTTATCTAATTTGGAGCGTAAGCTAATAGGCAATCTTTTGCCTTGTAAACGACGCCTAATTTCTAATTGCGAATATTTAGTCATATATTTTATTTATATCTTAATGCTTCTAAACAATTTATTTTGGCCGCGCGACTAGCTGGATAAATTCCAGTAATCATTCCTACAACTACTGAGAAAACTAAAATAAGAATAATAAACCATAAGGGTGTGTAAAACAAGTCAATTTTTTCACCCCCTAAAGCGCCAGCTAGTAAGTTAACTCCATAATTAAATAATTCACCACTAATCAAGCCTATAACTAAACCGCTTAATCCACCAAAAAAACCGATAATAATAGACTCTCCTAAAAATAAATTCCAAATATCAACACTAGTAGCTCCTAGGGCTTTCATAATGCCTATTTCTTGTGTTCTTTCTAAAAGAGCAATTGTCATTGTGTTAAACATTCCAATAGCGGACACAATTAAAGCTACAATACCAAAAAGAGCTAAAACAATCTGTACTACTCTAAAAATCTGATTCGCCTGCTCAATGATATCGGATAAAGCGCTAACACTAAAACCTTTCTCAATAATAGCATTTCTCACACTATCCAATTGGTCTTTATCCTTTACCTTAACTTTTAAACGGCTATAATTATCAATATTTAATTTTTGGGCAATAGATAGAGGCAAATAAATATAATTTGAGTTTTCATCCTTAACTATTCCTTTTATTTTAAAATTATAATCTAAATTAACTGAATCGCGTAAAATTTTATTTTCTTCTTCTTGGCTTGGCAGAAAAATATTAATATGAACAATTTTATTATAAGATTCTTCTGGCTTCAAATTAAAAAGCATTAAAGCTGCTTCAGAAATGACAATTTTGTCTTCCTCTTGCGGAGAATAAAATTCACCAAAAGCCAACTCAGTTCCATCTAATTTAAAAAAATCTTCGCGCGCAAAATTAGCTGTTAACTCAGACGATATATCATCAATGCTAATTTGAGCTTGAAGAGAAACTAAAGGGCTTACTTTACTTACTCCTGGTATCTTTTCAATATCTTTAATTGCTCTATTATCTAATTTCAAAATCTCATTATCACCAGTAGTAACATCTAAACTTAAAAGTGCTTCCGAGGTAGTAATTCTACTTAAAATCAATTTTTGCAACCCATACCCCAATGAAACCAAAAATAAAATTGCTCCAATGCCAACGCCTATGCCCAAGATAGTCAAAATCGTGCGCGAACGATTAGTCCTAAACATTCTTGTTGATAATCGAAAAATATCTACAACCAACATATATAATTAATTTGATATTATTTGATGGCTAAAACGATTATTATCTAAATTAGGGGCTATACCATAACCCAGGATTAAAATTAATTCTATTTCCTCAGTAATTGCTCTGGCTGTTTTAGAATTAAGTCCTACTCCTCCTTCCTTTACTGGTAAATCTAAAAAATTGTAAAACTCAGTTTTGTTAATATGATTTAACAAACGATCCTGAACCGCTCTTCGTAAACGGCTTATTTGTGTTGTGCTCAAATGCGTATAATACTTCTCATAACAGGTATGTAATAAATAATCAGTTAGTTTTAATGTTTTTTCTTTTAGAGTAACTTTATCATGGCCACCTTGTTCATTTTTGCGCTGATGCGCTTTTTGATAAATAAAATATGCCATTTTGATTGCTTTATCAACGCGTTTAATAATTTTTTTGGCAGTTCTCTTATCAAAACCAACGCCTCCTTCGCTATAAGGACGATGCAAAATATCAAAAAACTCTTCAGGGGAGATAGTATTCAATAACTTCCTCTGAATAGCATCTTCAAAGATTTTGGTTTCTTCAATATTGCGGTTAGTAATAAAATGGTGAGCAAAAACTTTGGCCTTATAAGGCATTATTAAAACATTGATTTGGTTAGGGCTTAAGCCTTGATAGGCTCTTAACATGTCTTGCAATTCAGCTGTAGGAGCTTTAGCTAAACTCTTTCTCTTATATTTATTTTTATTGACAGTCTCTCTAATAATCATCCCGTCTTTCATATGCATAATTCTATCTCCATACTCAAGATACTCGGGATTGTGGGTAACTAGAATTACTGTTTTTCTCTCTTTCTCGTTAAGTGTTTTTAAAATGCTTAACACATTTTCTGCTGACACAGAATCAAGATTACCAACTGGCTCATCAGCTAAAACAATATCAGGGTTATTAATAATTGCCCTAGCTATACCTATTCTCTGTTGTTGTCCTCCAGATAGTTCTGTAGGAATTTTTTTCGCATGTTCCCGAATTCCAAATCTTTCTAAAAGCTGCAGGGCCTTTTTGTCTCTCTCTTTTTTTTTAATATTTAAAAATATTTGTGGCAAGGCTACATTATCCAAAACAGATAAACTAGTGATCAAATTATAGGCTTGATAAATCATTCCCACCTTTGTGCGGTGGTAATTAACAAATTCTTTCGGAGTCATTTTAGCTACATCTTTGCCATAAACAAAAACCATGCCTGGATCGGGAATTTCTAACCCGGCCATAATATTTAAAAGAGTTGATTTGCCGCACCCAGATGGACCAAAAAAAATAATAAATTCTTGAGGATAAATTTCAATAGAAATATTAGTTAAAGCTTGAAATTCGTTATCTTTTCCTTTGTTGTATGTAAAATTTAAATTTTTAGTTTTGATTATTGGTTGCATAAAATAATCAAATATATGCGTTTATTGTCTTATTATATCAGACTGCCTAAAAATTAACAATTTAATTCCGGCGAAAAAGTTTTTTAGCTTCTTCCCAAAATATAGGATTGTCTTGTTTTTCTTTCTCCCAATACCACCATTCTACCCCCCATAAATAAAATTCATTAAAACCTGTTTGTTGGGCAAATTCTATCATATCCCTAAATTTCTTAATATTCATAGTTTTAGCTCTTTCTTCAGCTGACAAATATTGAAAAGGAATAGGTCCCCATGGTTCTGCTTGCATTTCAATTACTATCCATTTTTTAGGGGAAGCAAACAGACCAGCTAAATGTTTTTTAAAACGAAAAAATCCCGGCTCAATTGGATAATGAATATACATTCGTAAATGCCGGGAATAAGTATCACGATACATAGTAGTACCAAAAATGTCAGCTCGTTTAGCAGCTGGTATCCAAATAGACAATTCTCCTGAATCAGTAATAATTATAGGGCGTGGATCTAAACTTTTTACTAAAGCTATTTCTCTGTCCAAAAAATTTTTATCAAAAGGAGGGCATTCGCCAAAATGAGATAAAAATGGCTCATTCTCAACCTGCCACGCAGAAATTAAAGAATTATCTTTATATCTTAAAATAACTTCTTTAATATATTTTAAAATTTCTTTTTCTCTTTGCTCTTTATTTAAATTACCAGCCCAAGAAGGAATATGGCACTCTGGCCACCTTGGTAAACGCGCT
>JALSMD010000065.1 GCA_026987855.1 Candidatus Falkowiibacteriota bacterium
ATAAGAGAGCTTCATGTTTATGGGGAATTGATTCCTCCAGGTGGGGGTAAAAAAATACAACACTCTGGTTTAGGAAAAAAATTAATGTTAACGGCAGAAAAATTAGCACAAAAACACAATTTTAAATATTTAACAGTTATTTCTGGAGTGGGCGTCCGCAACTACTACCGTCGCCTTGGGTATCGTCTTTTTAAAACTTATATGATTAAAAAATTAAACAAATAAACCTATGCTAATAGATCTACAATTGCACTCTACTTATTCTGATGGGTATTTGAGTCCTACGGAAGTAGTTCAATTTATCTCTAAGTTAGGAGTTAAAATAGCCTCCTTAACAGATCACAACACAATTAGCGGCCAAAATGAATTTAAACGTGCTTGCCAAAAATATAATATCAAAGCTATTGTTGGCTTAGAGCTTTATGTTAAACTAAACAACAAAAAACTTAATATTTTATGGTATAACTTTGATGATACTAGTCCTGAGCTACATAAAATTTTGCGTGACAGCCAAAGAAGAAGAAGAGGAAGAGTGCGCGCTATTTTAGAACAATTAGCTCTTAACGGATTTAAAATCGAGGTGGATAAAATAATTGACAAATACAACCACTATGTTCCTATTAATCACATAATAGATGATATAATGAGCAATCCTCTTAACCGCTTAAAAATTGCCAAAGAAACGAATAGCAAGAATCCGCGCGAAGATGAAATTATTAGAAAATTGTTTCACAATAATAAATATGGACACCTACACGAAAGCTATATTAATATCTTTAGAATTCTTAAACTAAGAAAAAAAATTGGAGGGCAATTAATTCTTAATCATCCAGCAAAATATGGTTATGTTCAAAAAGATTTTCTAGAAAAAATTAAAAAACTTGGCCTTGACGGAATTGAGGTTCTTTCTCCTCACCATTCAGTTGGTGCAATCATGTATTTACAATTTTGCGCTCGCGAGCTAGACTTTGTTGCTACTGGGGGATCTGACTTCCATCTTTTTGAAGGACAGCGTGCCCCTATACAAAATTCATGGCAATATTTCAAAATAAATTCTAAATATTTAAGAAAAATTAATAAAATAATTGACAAAACAGAAACTTAATCAAAAACTCATCAATAAACCACAAAAACAAACAATATAAATTGCTCAATTATTTTATCTATTAAACATTGAAATAATAAAATGCTTTCAATAATTTTTACCTTAATAATCATAATAATTCTTTTACCGTTTAATTCAATTGATGCATACAATTTATCTCAACAGTTAAGGGGTAGAATTTTATTGCAAGTGGAATCACAAGGAGAAGCATGGTATGTTAATCCAGCTGACAAAAAAAGATATTATATGGGGCGACCCCAAGATGCTTTTAATTTAATGGAAAAACTAGGGATAGGCATAACTAATAATAATTTAGAAAAAATCGAAATCGCTCTAACTAATTTAGAGGGAGATGATAGTGACAATGATGGATTACTTGATGCAATCGAAGATGCGATTGGCACAAATAAAAATTTAGCAGATACTGATGGTGATGGTTATAGCGACAAAGAAGAAATATTAAATCATTACAACCCTAAAGGTGATGGTATATTGAATATTGATCAAAACTTTGCCGACAAACAAAAAGGGAAAATTTTTCTTCAAATTGAAGCACATGGCGAAGCATGGTATATAAACCCCAATGATGGCAAAAGATATTTTTTGGGCAGACCCATAGACGCTTTTAATTTAATGAAAAGCTTGGGGTTAGGTATTACTAATAAAGATCTAAAACAAATCCCGTTAGCATTTTCTAACCAATCACCATTATTAAATTTAATAGAAAAAGATATATACGAATTAATAAATAAAACAAGAAAAGATTACAATTTAAAAGCATTAAAATGGAACAAGGAAGTAGCTAATGTTGCCCGAGAACATAGCTTAAATTTAGCCCAAGAAAATAAACCTTTGGTTGACTTAAACGCTAGATGTACCTGTCCACTTATTCATCATGAAGGAAAAGATTTTGGCTTATATCATAATGATCGATTAAAAGCGCGGGGGATATATTATGCAGAAGCAAGTGGCGAAAACATTGCTCTTATTCCTACTATTAGTAAAATTACTTATCAAGTTAATATCCTTGATCAACAAGCAAATCCAAATTATTGCAAAGAACAATGCAATATTTTAGAAAATAATTTTAAGGCAAAATTATCTCAAGCTAATGATGAAGAAAAAATTGATGTTATTAATAATGAAATTCGCACTAGAATTAATTTTTTAGGAAAACAGCCGTATTTTAATATAATAAATATTAACTTTAAAACAGAAGAAGATATTGAAAATGAAGCTGTAAATGGTTGGATGAATAGCCCGGGACATCGAGAAAATATATTATATCCAAATTATAATGAAACAGGCATTGGTATTGCTAAAGTTGGTAATTATTTAATAATAACTCAAATTTTTATTAAAAAAATAGATTGTGGTTATC
>JALSMD010000066.1 GCA_026987855.1 Candidatus Falkowiibacteriota bacterium
TGTGGTATAATACCAAAAGATACCATTGGAGCTTAAATTTAACTTCTCCTGTGGATTATTTAATTAAAAATAACATGGTGTCCAAAATGATGTGGACTAATACAGGGACTTGACATTATTTTAAATTGTGCTATTATAAAAATAACCTCCTTTTTAAATATGATGAGGCCAGATAATTGTTCTTTTAAACCCTACCACCTCCTTTATCTGGCCTCATCCCCCTTTTTTTATTCTATTTTTATTTATATTCTTTTAGGCCGTAGACCGCAGGCATACAAATAAGACCTGCCGAGGCAAGATGCGAGATTTTTGTATTTTTGCGGTACTGCGGCTTTAAAAGCGGCAGTTTTTATTTTTATGAATAATAAATAATTTAAATATATGGCAAAAAGCAAAGAACAGAAAAAACAAATTATAGAAAGTTTAGTTAATAAAATAGAAAGATCAAAATCAATTATTTTTACAAAATTTAGCGGCCTACAAGTCAAAGAAAATGAAGAATTAAGAAAAGAACTCAAAAAAGAAAATAGCGAATATTATGTAGCTAAAAAAACCTTATTGGATTTAGCATTTAGAAAATTTGAAATTAAAGATTTAGATGTTAAATCTTTGGAAGGGCAATTAGCAACCATCTTTGGTTACGAGGATGAAGTTGTGCCAGCAAAAGTAGTGGATAAGTTCGCCAAAGACAAGGAAGGCAAGATTGAATTTTTAGGAGGTGTATTAGAAAATAAATTTATCTCAGCTGAAGAAGTTAAAAGCTTGGCTAAATTGCCTAGTAAACCAGAACTATATGCTAAGGTTGTGGGTTCTTTGAACGCTCCTATTAGTGGTTTTGTAAATGTTTTGGCTGGAAATTTGCGCAATTTAGTTTATGTGTTAAAAGCTATTGAAGAGAAAAAGCAAACTAATTAATTTAATTAATAATAATTAACTAATTTATTAAAATTATGAGCGAAGAAAAACAACAAGAAGAAAAAAATGACGCTTCAACAGAAGAAAAAAAGGTTGAAGTGCCAGAAAAATTTAAATCTTTAGTAGAAGAGATTGAAAAAATGAGCGTATTGGATTTAGCAGAATTAGTAAAAGTATTAGAAGATAAATTTGGTGTTTCTGCAGCTGCTCCTGCTATGATGGTAGCTGCTGGCGCTCCAGGAGCTGGTGGTGAAGCTGGCGCAGCGGAAGAAAAAGATTCTTTTGATGTAGAATTAACTGATGCTGGCAGTAATAAAATTGCAGTTATTAAAGCCGTAAGGGCTATTACCGAAATGGGCTTAAAAGATGCTAAAGATTTAGTTGATGGCGCTCCTAAAATTGTTAAGGAAGGCGTAAAGAAAGAAGAGGCAGAAGAAATCAAGAAGCAATTAGAAGAAGCTGGCGCAAAGGTAACTTTAAAATAATTATAAAGTTATTTTTAAACACCCCCTTAACGGGGGTGTTTTTTTATTTTAAAAATAGATAAATAAAACTTTTAATTTGATTATTTAAGATAAGTAAATAATCCTTCTTTTTATATATAAAATTACAAGGAATAAAAATCTAAATTTTGTATTATATCTTAAATTGTAAAAATAATTTTTATAAATTGACAAAAAGCGACAAAAAAGGATAAAATAATAATATAGTCTTATAATTATTTAATTATTAAAATAAATAAATATGTTAACAAAAGAAGAAATAAAACATATTGCTGAGTTAGCGCGTTTAGATTTAAGTGAGGAAGAATTAAAAGTGTATGGCGAACAATTGTCAAGCGTTCTAAAATATATAGAACAGCTTCAAGAAGTAAACACAGAAGATACTGAGCCCACAGCTCAAGTTACTGGTTTGGAAAATGTTTTACGAGAGGACAAGGTAGAAAATTGGTCAGAACCTGAGAAATATAATGCTATTTCTCAGGCACCTTCTTTAGAAAAAAGACAAATAAAAGTAAAAAGAGTATTATAATTTATAAATAAAATTAAATTATATGGAATTTTTAGACATAAAAAGCGCTCGTGAAAAATTAGACAAAAAGGAAATTAGCTCTGTGGAACTAACTAAAATATATCTTGAAAGAATAAAAAATATTGATAACAAAATTAAAGCTTGTTTAACTGTTTGCGAAGAAGAGGCTTTAAGGGAAGCCGAAGAAGCTGACAAAAGAATGTTGCGTGGCGAAAAAAATGATTTATTAGGAATACCATATTTGGCAAAAGACAATATTTTAACAAAAAATATAAGGACTACGGCTGCTTCCCGTATCCTAGAAAATTATATAGCGCCTTTTGACGCTACTGTTATTAAAAAATTAAAAGAAAAAGGTGCAGTTTTATTAGGCAAAACTAATTTAGATGAATTCGCTCACGGAGCCTCAACAGAAAATTCCGCTTTTGGACCTACTCACAACCCTTGGGACCTAGAACGTGTTCCTGGTGGTTCCTCTGGTGGTTCAGGAGCAGCAGTGGCAGCTGGAATGTGTGTGTTTG